>NZ_JBICCO010000028.1:0-74142 GCF_043119405.1 Achromobacter sp. 413638 | reverse complement strand
TTCTCACCAACACCCTTCGGGCTGCACGGAGCCGTCGAGCGCGGACCGTGCGTTGACCCAAACGCTGAGGGCCGCGTTGTCGCTGATCGACGTGAGGGTGCTGGATCACCTCATCGTCGGCCAGGGCACGCCGTACTCGTTCGCGGAGTCCGGCCTGCTGTAGCGACGGCATCGGCTCCCTGATCCACGCGGAGGCTTCGGCCTCCGCTTTTTCATGGGCGCGAGACAAGCAGGTATGCGGGCAGTGCGAGATGCGCATTGTTTGTTGGGGCCGCGTCGGCTTCGAGTTTGACTACTGCTCTGATCAACTTCAAGGGCTCGCGACATGCCAGCATCCCTTTCAAGGTTCGCGCCGGGCTGGCGAACCCTCGGCCTGGCCGTGGCGCTGCCGGCAACCTTGGCCGTTTTCAGCCCAGCCACCTTCGCCACCGACGTGGTGGTCGTCACCGACAGCCGCCACCCGGTCAAGACCATGGGCGGCGAGCGGCTGATCGAGCTGGACGAAGCCCACAGGATTGAAGCGGAGCTTTCCGCGGGACTGCCCACCGACCCCGAACAGGCGACGGCCATCGTCAAGCGCCGGCTGAATGGCGGCGGTGCCGATCTGCAGCGAAGCATCGCTTCCGCATACCAAGGCGTTACCGACGCATGGAGCCTCGGCATCACCAGCCTCCCGGCCGTGGTGGTGGACAGGCGCTATGTGGTCTATGGCGAGCCGGATGTGGCTCGCGCTGTCGCGCGCATCGAGCAGCACCGGAGGACCCAGCCGTGACCCGACCATTCGACCTGATGCGCCGCCTGCGCGCTGGCGTGGCTTCGTTGCTGCTGCTCAGCGCCACGGGCAGCTATGCCCTCAATACAGCGACCATCATCGGCTCGGTGGCATCGCCCGATTGCCTCGAATACCGCGTCGTCGGCATCTGCTACTGGCTCTACTGCACATGGACGGGCTGCACCGTGCGCACGTCCACCAAAGTGCGCCACTACATTCCCGACGCAGTGGTGTCGTCGTACTCGAATACCGGCGAAAACCCCTGGGTCGAAGTCCGGGCAATGAGCACGCCCAATCCGTCCGCCCAGGCGGGCGGCGACGGGACGACGAACGAGGACCACGAAAACAACCTCGCCAAATTCAAGAACGCGGACGTCATCGGCCACCCCGGCGCCGAGGTGTTCAACCAGTTCGTCTCGTCGTCGGGCTACTTCTGCGAGGGCGCGGGCACGGCATTCATGCCGTACTTGCTCA
The DNA here is from genome assembly GCF_043119405.1 of Achromobacter sp. 413638. Classification (NCBI taxonomy): domain Bacteria; kingdom Pseudomonadati; phylum Pseudomonadota; class Betaproteobacteria; order Burkholderiales; family Alcaligenaceae; genus Achromobacter; species Achromobacter sp. 413638. The sequence continues at coordinate 72,896 of NZ_JBICCO010000028.1, read as the reverse complement.
GCACCTTGGACACGCTGGCCTGGCGCTACAACGTGCCCGAGATGGCCTACCCGGAAGCACTGATTCCGGGCCGGCGTGAGGTCGGCGCACGCACCACGATGAACCTGTGGGGCAACGTGTATCCCCGTGGCGGCTTCCTGCACCAGACCGACGACTTCAAGGCCGGCGCAGTGGTGGCCCAGCGTGCAGGCGATGTAGTCACGCGCCGGGGGCAGATCCACGTCTATCAGCCGTTGCTTGCCAACTCCCGCGACGGCTACTGGCCGGCCGGCGCGCTGGTGGAACGCGATGCCTCCACCGGCAAGTGGCAAGAACTCACGCCCGTCCTGTCGTCGTCCTGCACGGTCTTCCCGCGCAGCGGCTTCCTTACCCAGGCGCAGCAAGGCGACTACGCATGGGCGCTGTGGCGGCCGTATGCCTGCTGCGAACGCCGGGGCCAGGTATTCCTGGGCAGCGTCGATTTCCTCTGAGGTGGTGCCATGAAGTTTCGTCCTGCATTCAATCCGCTCTCCCGCCGGGCACGTCGCACGGAGATCGTCCTGGCGCTGGCCGGCGCCCTCGCGCTGGGCAGCGGCGTGGCCTGGGGTCAACTGAGCTACCAGACCAGCGGCAGCGTCATCGGCGATGACGTCATGTACTCGATCGGTGGCGGCAACGCCGTGTCGATGGGACGTGCGGCCGGCATGCGCTCTCTCGGTGTCGGCGTGGGTTGGAACAGCAACTTGATCTGCGGTGACATGAGCATCCAGACCACGTTGAAGAACCAACTCAACGGCATCACCAACGGCTTCCAGCAAATCATGTCGTCGGTGATCCAGAGTGCCACCAGTGCGGTGGCATCGTTGCCCGCGCTGATCATCCAGCGGGCCGATCCCGGTCTGTACAACCTGCTCACCAATGGCGTGCTGCAGGCGCGGCTGGATTTCGACCGCAGCAAGCTGACGTGCCGTGCCATGGCCGAGAAGATGGCCGAAACGGCGGGCGGCCAGCTCGGCTGGAGCCAGATGGCCGAAGGGCTGGCGCTGCGCGATGCCGTGTCGAGCACGGATGCTGTATCGGCCATCGAGCAGGCCGAGACGCGCCGCGGCAATGACGGCGTGCCGTGGGTCGGAGGCAGCAACGCGGGCGGCTCCGGCCAGCCCGCGATCAAGGTCGTCGGCGATGTCACCCGCGCCGGCTACAACCTGGTCAACGGCCGCGGCGTGACCGACACCTCGTCCATTGCGCCGGCCAGTTGCAGCAGTCTCTCGTGCCAGACCTGGACCTCGCCGCAGGCTGCCGTCGAGTGGGCCACGCGCGTGCTCGGCGAGAAGGAGCAGCGCACGTGCGATGCCTGCACCAAGACCGAGACGACGCCGGGCGTCGGGCTCACGCCGCTGATCCAGGAGGAGTACGACGCGAAGCTGCAGGCGCTCCAGGACCTGGTGACCAAGGCCAAGAACACGACGCCGGAGAACCTGCGCGAAGCTGGCAGCGCGTCGCTGCCGATCACGCGCGGCGTGATCGAGGCGCTGCGCGACGAGCCCGACCAGCACCTGCTGTCGCAGCGCTTGGCGTCCGAGGTCGCGCTGGCGTCCGTGCTGGAGAAAGCGCTGCTGCTGCAGCGCACGCTGCTCACGGGCAAGAAAGAGCCCAACGTCGCGGCGAACGAGCTTGCCGTGGAGGCCGTGAACCACGAGAGCGACACGCTCGACCGCGAGATTCGCAACCTCAAGACCGAACTGGAGCTGCGGCGCGAGCTGGCGAACAACTCGCCCATGGCGATCATCCAGCGCCACGGCACGCGCGCGGCCGGCTCGCGCGGCATCTACGAGGGCGATCCTGTGCCGGACCGTCTCGACCAGCTCCAGAAGGGCAATCCGGGGAGTCGGCCATGAGCCTGGCGCGCATGGCCTGGCGGCCGCTGCGCTGGTTTTTCAGCCGGCGCGCGGCGAAGACGCTGCTGTGGCTGGTGCTGATCGTTGCCGCCGCCGTGGGAGCGAACGTCGCGGGCATCTACCTGGTCGGCAGCGTTGCAGGCTGGGAACGGTGGCTGGCGGCCTCAGCAGGGTATTTCTTCATCTGGCGGCTGTGCGTGTACGCGGCAACGGCCTGTGGATGGTTCTGGATGCGCCGCCGGGTGCTGGCCCGCGAAGACCAAAGCGGGACAGATGGCCAGGCGCGGCGCCGGCTGATCCGCACCGAGGTCGCCGGCGTTGTAGCCATCGTCGCGCTGGAAACCAGCCTGTTGATGCAGGCCGCTTGAGGGGAGATCGGGGCCATGACGCTCTTCACGACCGACTATCTGGAGTACTACCTCACCCTCGTCTCCTGGATCGTTAACAACGGTATCTGGGCCGTGCTGGTCACCAGCGGGGTGTTCGCGCTGCCTTTCGTCGCCATCGTCGTGCAGGAGTGGCTGAAGGCCCGTGCGGAAGGCGCTGACGAGGGCAACAAAGGCGTTCTGAGTGCCGCCCGTATCGAGAACCGGGTGTTCGTCGCGATCGTGGTGGTGATGTTCGCGGGCATTCCGTTCATCGATGTGGGTCTCAGCACCATCCAGTACGACAGCTCGCGCTCGGCGCAGTGCCAAGTCAGCGTTCCGCAGCCCACGGAAACCGGCTGGTCGCAGTCCTTCAGCACCATCAACGACCAGTCGGCGAAGGTGCCGGTCTGGTGGGCCTTCATGCACGCGCTCTCGCGCGCCGTCACGAGCGCCTCGGTAGCGGCGATCCCGTGCGGTACGGACCTGCGGCAGATGAGGATGGAGATCGATGCGACCCGCATTGACGACCCGGTACTGGCTCAGGAGGTCGCGGACTTCTCGCGGGATTGCTATGGGCCTGCGCGGGCCAAACTGTTCATGCAGCGCCCGGATCTCGATGAGCAGCAGATGTACGACGTGACCTGGATCGGCTCGCGCTTTTTCACGGACACGGGTGGCTACTACGACAGCTATCGCTCCAGCACGGCGCGCGAGGCCTGGCCCTACGACGACACCCGCGATGCTGGCCTCGCGCAGGTTGCCAACGGTGGCGGCTACCCGACTTGCAGGCAGTGGTGGTCAGACGGCAGCAACGGCCTGCGGGCACGCCTGCTGGGGCAAGTGGACCCGAGCCTGCTGAATCGCCTGGCGGGCTGGGCGGGGTTCCTGAGCCGGGCCGAGGTGGACGATTCGGTGATCCGCGCCATCGCGTCACCGCGGCAGCAGAAACTGAACCAGGGCAGCGTCTATACGGACTACGGCGGCCAGATCGACAAGACCCTACCGAACATCGTGACGCGCGCGACGGGCGACGTCGGAATGGCAGTCGGCGCGCTTGCCGCGTTTCCCGCCATGGACGTGGTGCGGCAGGCTCTGCCTATGGTGCTCGCCTTGCTAAAGATGGCGCTGGTCATCTGCATCCCGCTCGTGCTAGTCATTGGCACCTATGACCTGAAGACAGTCGTGACCGTCAGCGTCGTACAGTTCTCGCTGTTCTTCGTGGACTTCTGGTTCCAGCTTGCACGCTGGATCGATAGCACCATTCTAGATGCGCTCTATGGTTGGGGCTTCGGGTGGAATCGGCCGCACACTAACTTTGACCCGCTGGTAGGGCTGAACAATGCCTTCGGCGACATGCTTCTGATGTTCGTAATGGGCGCGATGTTCATCGTACTACCCACGTTCTGGATTGGCGCACTCACCTGGGTTGGTGTACGTGCTGGCGCGATCGCCAACACCTTCGCTACTGCCACAAAGGATGCAGGAAGCGCTGGTGGCAAAGGAGTGGGTGCTGTCTCAGGTGGCAAGCTTAAATGATCGATTGACCGTCGGCGTCAGTCATCCTCGTACATCTCGTGGGATGTATCGTTGTACAGGTTGGGGTCATAGCCTGGCGTGGCCCTCAGTTCCTCAATGGTTGGGTACTGAAGCTCAAACCCATCTTCATCAGGATGGTGCTGATTCGTAGCCCATCCCGCCGCCGCAACGCCCAGCAGCACGAGTGCGAACCAAAACGCAACGTAGAGCAGCACCCCCAGTACAGCCAGCTTGGCTACCCACACGAGCGCGGTAGCGCCAGCTCGCGGCATGCCCTTGGACACCAACCAGTTCGACGCCCGCCGTTCGCCGCGCGCATAGGCACGCCATCCGCGGCCAAAGGCGCGGCCGAGGCGTTCTGCGGTGCTGGTGCGGGTCGTCGTGTTCATGGTCGTCTCCTGCTGTTGAGGAATGCCTATTCCAGTTTGCTCCACTTCATTCGGTTTGCGGCTTCAATGTGTTTTCTTGCTGCTTCAGGACGCTTCGTCATCCGGCCCCACCGGGCCGGGGTCGGGTTCAACGCCGATGCGGTAGGTAGCAACGAAACGCGGCCAGTCCACATGGTCCACCAGGTCGATGTCCTCGATGACGCCAACCTTCGCTCCCGCACGCTCGAACAGGGCGATGCTCTTGGCGGGATAGTTGTTGCGCGACGGATAGAGCACCCCGTCGAACAGCGCCTGGCCGTCATCTCCGAGCATCGCATGCACCTGGGCAGACACCCGCTGCGTGTGCGTATAGTTGCGGCTGGCCAACTGCTCCAGATTCAGGCCGAAGTGGCCCGCCATGACGCCCGGCGCCGTGAGGTCGGCCAGCAGCACGTCGTCCATCACGCCTACTGCGCGCACCATCCGGGCTTGGACTTCTTTCAGCGCGATCGAGCGTTGTGCGTTTGCAAGCCACTGGTGCTTGTGAAACACCGACTCCATCAGCGCCGTGGGCAGGTCGCGCCCCAGGTAGAGCACGCCGTAGGCCCGCGCCGGGTCATCGTAGCGATTCGTGCCGCTGCGCCCATAGTACAGCGGGTTGCCCCGATAGACGACGCGGCTCACATGCTGGAGCAGTTCACCGGCATCGATCAAGAACGAAAGCAGCTCGTGGCTCATGGCGATCTCGCTTCAATGCACCTGGACGCCCAGCACGTTGAACACGGCCTCGGCCACGTCATCGATCGTGCCATGCGTCACCGCATCCACCGGCGAGCGACCACCCAGGCCTTCGAGGGGTTCGGACAGCGCGCGGTAGATCGTCCAGTGGTCGATGCCCTCGACCTCCTGGAGCACGGTTTGGGTCAACTGCTGCTTCACCGGGTCGAGCTGCCAGTCGGGCAGCTTCTGGCCGCGCGGCCCCACATTCAGCGCCAGCAGCCGACGGGCGAGGATGTCCTTGTAGATTTGCTGGCGCGACTTGTCCGCCAGCTTGGCGAACTCGGCAGGCGGCAGGTTGTCCGGCTGGTTGAAGGCTTCCAGCAGCACGGCGCGGCCTCGCTGAACATCGGTTTCATTCGGTGCCCAGCGCGTGTCGGAGCGCAACGCGGCCGCCTTGCGCTGCAAGGCCTGCACCACCGTTTCACCTTCCAGGTTGGCAGGCAGCGTCACCGCCTCGACGCGCTCGTGGATGAACGCCTGCAACTCGGCCGCGAACGCCGGGGCATCCCGGATTTCGACGGTATCGGCGAAACGTCGCACATCCTCCACCGTGACGCGCGGCAGCCGGTCGGCAATGAATTCGATCGCAGTGGGCATGGTCAGCTCCCAGGTAGGTTTGAGACAGGATTCACTCTAGTCGCCTTTGTCGCGTTTGTCAACTTAGTCGCCCGAGTGGGAAGCCTACGTGGCGGTGTAGCGTCCCGGCAGCATAGGCCGGGGCCAGCGCCAGGTCGCCGTCCAATCCATTCGTGTGGGTTCCACATTGACGCTGGAGCCGCAGCCCAGGCCCCGCTATACCGAAACGGTTAAAGGCCAAAGGGTCGAAACGGCAAGGGAATGGGGTGCAAGGGGAAAGGCCCTACCTCGAAAAGGCCAAAAGGCCTCCCGCCCGGCCCGCCATCAGGACACCGACATGCTCTCCTTGTTCCAGCGAAAACGGCCCCCGGTCGCTGCCGCGCCGTCGCCAGCCCCCGCCGTCGATCTCCCGAAAGGGTTGATGCGGCCGGAGTCGGCCGCATCGCTGCTGGCCACCCCGCGCCGGCAGAAGTTGTTGGAGCACATCTGGCAGCGCACCTCGCTCTCGCGCAAGCAGTTCGCCACCCTGTACCGCGCGCCACTGGAGCGCTACGCCGAGCTGGTCCAGGTCTTCCCGGCCTCCGAAGCACACCACCACGCATACCCCGGTGGCATGCTCGACCACGGCCTCGAAATCGTCGCCTACGCGCTCAAGCTGCGGCAGTCCCATCTGCTGCCCATCGGCGCCACCCCCGAGGACCAGGCCGCGCAGGCCGAAGCCTGGACTGCGGCCATCGCCTATGCCGCGCTGCTCCATGACATCGGCAAGGTGGCGGTCGATCTGCACGTCGAGCTGGCCGACGGCAGCACCTGGCACCCGTGGCACGGCCCACTGCGCCAGCCTTACCGCTTCCGCTACAACCCCGACCGCGAGTACCGGCTCCACAGCGCCGCGGCAGGCTTGCTCTACCGGCAACTGCTCGACCGCGACCTTCTGGACTGGCTCAGTGGCTATCCATCCTTGTGGGCGCCGTTGCTCTACGTCCTGGCCGGTCAATACGAGCACGCCGGGGTGCTGGGCGAACTGGTCGTGCAGGCCGACCGCGCCTCCGTCGCCCAGGAGCTGGGCGGCGATCCCGCGCGCGCCATGGCCGCACCCAAGCACTCGCTCCAACGCAAGCTGGTCAACGGGCTGCGCTACCTGCTCAAGGAAGAGCTGAAACTGAACCAACCCGAAGCCTCCGATGGCTGGCTCACGGACGATGCGCTATGGCTGGTGAGCAAGACCGTTTCCGACAAGCTCCGCGCGCACCTGCTGTCCCAGGGCGTCGATGGCATCCCTGCGAACAACACCGCGGTGTTCAACGTGCTCCAGGACCACGGCATATTGCACCCGACGCCCGACGGCAAGGCGATCTGGCGCGCGACCGTAACCAGTTCCACTGGCTGGTCCCACTCGTTCACCCTGCTGCGGCTGGCGCCTGCGCTGATTTGGGAGCCGGGCGAGCGGCCGGCGCCGTTCGCCGGGACGGTGGCGGTCGACATGACACCGGCCGACAAAGAGGCCGATGCTGCGGTGCGAACGCCGGCGGTCGCGGCAATGCCACCCGCCGAAGATCAGCCGCCCGCTCCGTGGACGGACGCCGACGGCGCCGCTGCCTCGGTTCACCCGTCCGCTGCCCAGGCCGTGCCCGATGTCATGGAAGACATGCTCGCGATGGTGGGAATGGGTGATTTGCCTGCCGCCCGGCAGGATGCAGAAGCCGTCTCGGTCGAAGCGCCTGCCGCAGTCCCCGAAATGCCTGCATCGTCCGTGGCCAAGCCACTGCCTCCATCACCAGCGCCTGCGCCTACGGCCGCGCAGCCATCCGGTGAGCACTTCATGGCATGGCTGCAACAGGGCGTCGCCTCGCGGCGGCTCATCATCAACGACGCGAAGGCGCTCGTACATACCGTGGGCGATACCGCCTACCTGGTGAGCCCCGGCGTATTCCAGCGATATGCGCAGGAGCACCCGCAGGTGGGTGCGCTGGCCAAGCAGGACAACCAGCAGGATTGGCAATGGGTGCAGAAGCGTTTCGAGCGGCTGCAACAGCACCGCAAACAGCCCAACGGCTTGAACATCTGGACCTGTGAAGTGACGGGGCCTCGCAAGTCTCGTCACTTGCACGGCTATTTGCTTCGTGAACCGCAATTCTTATTCGGCGAAATCCTGCCCAATAACCCTTATCTTTCCCTCAAGGATGACTCGTAGGTTCAAGTCGCGCGACTTTATTTGCCCGATGGCAGTTGCACTTTCATCATTCGATCCTGGAGGCGGATGACGTGTCGGGCAGCACGGACTCGGACGCCAACTGCAATCGCAAGTCGCGCTTTAACAGCTTGCCGGACGGGTTCTTGGGCAAGGCGTCCTGGAAGACGACGCGCTTGGGCGTCTTGTACCTCGCCAGCCCCTGCCTGCAGGCGGCCAGCACATCGTCCACGGTCAGGCGGCTGTCCGGCTTGCGGACGATCACCGCGACCACCTCTTCTACCCATTCCGGATGGGAAACGCCGACGACCGCGACCTCCGCAACACCGTCGATTCCGTAGAGGAATTCCTCCACCTCGCGGCTGGCGACGTTCTCGCCGCCAGTCTTGATCATGTCTTTCTTGCGGTCGACCACGTAGAGATAGCCTTCCTCATCCCGATAGCCCAGGTCGCCGCTATGGAACCAGCCCCCCTGGAAGGCTTCCGCTGTCCGCGCCGGGTCGCCGAAGTAGCCGGTCATGAGCTGCGGCGAGCGATGCACAATCTCGCCGATCTCGCCAACGGCCACATCTTTCATCGCATCGTCGACCAGACGGGTCTCGACGTTGATGACCGGGCGTCCGGCGGATCCGGCCTTGCGCAGCTGATCCTGCGGCTTGAGTACGGAAGCCATGGGAGCGATCTCGGTCTGCCCGTAGAGGTTCCACAGACGCAGGCCGGGAAGGCGCCGCTGCAGTTCCTTGAGTACTTCCACCGGCATGATCGAAGCCCCGTAGTAGCCCTTCGTCACCTGGGCGAAGGCGGCGCTGTCGAACTCCGGCGAACGCAGCAGCGCGATCCACACGGTCGGGGGGGCGAAGAACGAGGTAATGCCTTCCTTCCTGATTTTCGCCAGGATATTGACGGGCGTGGCCTGGCTGGTGATCACGCTGCTCGCTCCGGCGTGGACGGCCGGCCCGAAGAAGACGTCGAGTTGCGCACAGTGGAACAGCGGCAGCGCATGCAGCAGGCGATCGTCGGCCTGGACTTCGTTGTCCACGTTGCAGGTCACGTATTCCGCAATCACGGCCGCATGGGTCAGGACAGCTCCTTTCGGATGGGATTCGGTGCCGCTGGTGTAGATGATCTGCGCCGGCAGAGTGTCATCCAAGTCGCCATCGACAGGAGCATCTCCCTGCGCCAGCACGTCGTCGAACGTTCGGCATCGTGGCGGCGCCTGAAGCCCCGCCGCCTGCTCCGCGTTCGGGCACCACACCGCGGTGATGCCGGCCGCAGTGGCCGCTTCCAGCGCCACCGCCTGGCACTCGCTGTCGAAGTAGAGCGTCTTGGCCCCAGAGTTGCCCAGGATGAAACCGACCTCGCGCGCGGTGAGCATGAAATTGATCGGGACGAAGACCGCGCCCAGGCGCGCAGCGGCAAACCGTAGCGCCACGAACGCGTTGGAGTTGCGCGCCAGGATGGCCACGCGGTCGCCTGTGGCGATGCCCTGGGCAACCAGGCCGGAGGCCAGCCGGCTGCACAGTTCGTCGTACTCGCGGTACGTCCAGCTGGTGTCGCCGAACTTGACCGCGAGCTTGTCGGGGTAGCGCCGGGCGCTGCGCCGCAAGACGTCGCCCAGCGTGTGACGGCGTGCGCGGCGGATGGTGTCGTTCAGTAGGTCCATCGTTTACTCCCGCGCCGCGTGAACGGCTCAGTTGACACTCCGTGTCCTTCCTTCCCAGAACGGCTTGCGCAGCTCGGTCTTGAGCAGCTTCCCAGCGCCGGACATTGGCAGGGATTGGGCGATCTCCAGACTGCGAGGACACTTGTAGCCCGCTATCAGCGCACGGCAATGCGCATCCAGCTCCTCGAAGGTCAGCGATTCGCCTTCCCCGAGTGTCACGATGGCGTGGACCGATTCACCCCATTGTTCGCTGGGAATGCCGATCACCGCGCACGATCCGACGGCGGGGTGGCTGGCGATTGCGTTCTCGACCTCGTGGCAGTAGACGTTCTCCCCACCTGAAATGATCATGTCCTTGAGCCGGTCGACGATGAACACATAGCCTTGCTCGTCCATGTAGCCGACGTCGCCGGTGTGCATCCAGGCGTCGCGCAGCGTGGTCGCCGTGGCGGCAGGCTGGTTCAGATAGCCCTGCATGATGTTTGGACCGCGCACGACGATTTCGCCGATGCTGCCCCGCGCCGCCTCGCTGCCATCGGCCGCGTTGATGCGAACCAGGGTATGGCAGAAGCTGCGCCCCGCCGAACGCAGAAGACCAGGCTTCCTGCGTTGCGGATCATGCTGCTCCGGCGGCAGCACGGTGATGGTGCCACCCGTCTCCGTCATCCCGTAGATCTGATGGAACAACGCGCCGGGGAATGCTTTGAGGGCGCGGTCAATGAACGCCTCCGGCGCCGGTGAAGCTCCGTAGATCACGTTGCGGACCGAGCTTACGTCGGTGGACGCGAAGGACTTATGATCGATCAAGGCCTGCAGCATCGCCGGCACCAGCAGAATGTCGCTGATCCGGTGGCGCTCGATCAGCTCCAGCACCACTTCGGGGCGGTACTGCGCCAGAAAAACGTGTGTGCCGCCTCGCAAGGTCTGTCCGGCCGTATTGGTCAAATCGGCGAGATGGAACATTGGCGCCGCGTGCAGCGAAACCGCTTGCCCCGTATAGATGCCTTCGAGCATAGGCCCCATCGCCCCCGTCAGCACATTACTGTGCGACAGCAGGACACCCTTGGCCGGCCCTGTCGTTCCGCCGGTATAGAAAACGCCGAAGACGTCGTCGCCACCGCACCCGGCGTCGTCGACAGGGGCATGAGTGTCGATGAGCCGTTCCATGGCGAGGCATCCGACTGGGCACTCGCCATCACCGCAGAAGATAACAGCCTGCAGGTCGGTGCACGATTCCCTCAACGCATCCACGTAGCCGGCGAAGCTGTCGTCGACGAACAGGATCTGCGAGCGCGAATCCTTGAGCGCGTGCTCAATCTCGGCCTGGCTCCAGCGAAAGTTGACGGGGTTGACCACTCCGCCTGCCCAGGGAACGGCCAGGTAGTACTCCAGGTAGCGATCCGAGTTGAGGCCGAGCATCGCGATACGCACGCCGTGCTGCGCGCCGTTGGCCTTGAGCGCGGCGGCGAGTCGGGCGACGCGGCCCTCCAGCTCTCGCCAGGTCCGCGTGCGGCCGTTACAAATCGTCGCGACCCTATCCGGATAGACCTGAGCGGCACGCTGCAAGCCCTGGGTGAAACGCAGGGTGAAACCGCTGCGATCAATCATTGTTTGTCCGTCGTCCATTGCTTCATCCGATCCGCGCGATCACGCTCTTGGTTTCCAGGTAGTGGTCGAAGACATCTTCGCCGTTTTCGCGTCCCCACCCCGACTGCTTGAAGCCACCGAACGGCATGGCCGGATCGGGACTGAGCTGGGTGTTGATCCAAACCGTGCCGGCCTGCAGCTTGCGCGCCAGTTGGTGGGCCGCCGCGAGGTCGCGGGTATGCACGTGGGCGGCAAGCCCGTACTCGCTGTCGTTAGCCATCGCCGCGACCTCGTCCAGATCGTCGTAGGGGGTGGCGACCAGCACCGGACCGAAGAACTCGTCCCGGAAGCCGGGATTGGTCGTATCCTCCGTGACCAGAATCGTCGGCTCGATGTAGTAGCCCGCACGCTCCACCTTTCCACCGCCACTGAACACCGTGGCGCCGGCCTTCACGCTGGCCTCGACCTTGCCCAGCACCGAATCCAGTTGCGCCTGGCTGATCACAGGTCCCAGCAGCGTCGCTGGATCGAGCGGGTCGCCGACGGGGAATGCGGCCGCGACCTGGGCGACGCCTTCGAGGATCTGATCGAACTGCTTGCGTGGTGCGAACAGGCGCGTGCCGGCGAAGCAGATCTGTCCGGCGTGGACGAAGACCGACTGCGCCGCGCCGGGGATGGCGCTTTGCAGATCCGCGTCGGGGAGAATGATGGTCGGCGACTTGCCGCCCAGCTCCAGGGTGACGCGCTTGAGGTCCCTGGCGACGCTGGCCAGGATCTGCTTGCCGACACGCGTGGACCCGGTGAACGAGAGCTTGGCCACGCCCGGGTGATCGACGATGGCCTGGCCGGTATTGCCGTCGCCCAGCACCACGTTGAACACGCCCGGAGGAAACCCGGCCCGATCAGCCAGTTCGGCCAGCCGCAAGGCCGAGAACGGCGTATTCTGCGCCGGCTTGAGTACCACCGTGCAGCCCGCCGCCAGGGCCGGCGCCAGTTTCCAAACCGCCAGCACCAGAGGGTAGTTCCAAGGAACGATCAAACCGACCACGCCCACCGGCTGACGCAGGGTGTAGGCGTGGTAGTTGGGGCCGTGGATGGCGGGCACCTGGACCTTCCCAGCCAGTTTGCTCGGCCATCCGGCGTAATAGCGCAGCCATGCAACCGCATAGGGGACATCAATGGTGCTGGAGAAGGCGATCGGCTTGCCGCCATCGAGGCTCTCCAACTGCGCCGTGCCGGCCGCGTCGGCTTCCAGCAGGTCGGCGAAGCGATGCAACAGGCGCTCGCGCGCGGCCGGCGTCATGTCGCGCCAGGCCGGATCGTCTAACGCGGCCTGGGCGGCCTTCACCGCGCGGTCGACCTCGCCCGGGCCGCTGCGCGGGATGTCGGCGAACACCCCGCCCGTGGCGGGGTTGCGCACCTCGATACGATCCGCATCGGGTGTTTCGACGAACTCACCAGCGATGTAGTTGGCGGCCGGAGGCAGCACTACGTCTCCAATCCTGCGGTTTTCCAGATTCATGAACGTGCCCTTCTCAAGTATTGTTTTCGACAGACCGGCCCCTGCCGAGGGTCATCCGGTGATGTCCCGCCCGAAGATGCGCCGGGCCACCACCCAGCGCTGTACCTCGTTGGCACCCTCGTAGATCTCCCCGATCTTGGCGTCGCGGTAGATCGATTCCAGCGGGAAGTCCGCGCCTGTTCCGCGCAGCGTGCGCACGAAGCCGTAGGCCCCGCAGGACTGAATCGCGTCGCGGGCCACCTCCACCGCCAGTTCCGAACCGGCGACCTTGGCCATTGCCGCCTCGGTCTCCGCCTGCCCGCTGCGGTCGTACAGCAGGGCCGCCTTCTGGTAGAGGCTGCGGGCGTTTTCCAGGCCCATCGCGTGATCGGCGAAACGGAACTGCCAGTGCTGGAAGGCGCCGACCGGCTGACCGAATACCTTGCGCCGGCCGATGTAGTCGGTGGCGAAATCGAATGCGGCCTGCGCCATGGCCACACCGATGGCACCAATACCCATGCGCCCAAGCATCAGCGCGCCCAGGGCCGCGCGCAGGCCGCCATCGACCTGGCCGATGACGTGGTCGTCGGGGACGAACACGTCATCGAAGGTGACGTCGGCGGTCAGTTGCGCGTGGTTGCCCATCTTCAGGTCCGGGTCGCCAACCGAGACGCCGTCGGCGTGCATGTCCGCGAAGAAGAACGTCTGCCGCTCACCGGTGCGGCACAGCACGGCGATGTAGTCTGCGGCCACCGAGTTGGTGATCCAGCGCTTCTTGCCATCGATGCGCCAGCCGCCGTCACTTCTTGTCGCCACTGTCTGCATGTTGGCCGGTGACAGGTCGGTGCTGGCTTCCGGCTCGCTGGTGGCGAAACTGCCGACGAACTCGCCGCGCACCAGCTTGGGCAGATAGCGCTGGCGCAGTGCCGCACCGGCGCGATCGAGTGTCTGCCCGACCAGGATTGCCTGGCCGTCATACAGTGCCGAAGCCAGGCCACGCGAGTAGTAGCCCAGTTCTTCCAGCACCGTAACCGTGGCCAGCGTGGGGAACTCTAGCCCCCTTCCGCCGACATCGGCGGCGAACGGGATGGCATACAGCCCCGCTCGGGCCATCGCGTCGAACAGGTCGCGCGGGAAGCTATCGCGCGATTCCGGCGTGGTGTTGAGCCGATGAGCTGCCGGCCCGACGACGTCGTCGGCGAACTGCCTGATTTCCCGGCGTAGGGCCCGCGTCTCGTCGGGTAGCAGTACGTCGTTGAACAGATTGTCCGCACGACGCGGAATAGGGTTGGTCATGTTGTGATCCTGTACAGCCTCTGGGGCACTGTCGGTTGGGAGAGATCAGAATCGATATTCGAGCCCGGTATGGACGATCAGCGGATCGAGATCGATCTTGACGGCGGCCGGCGGGCCGCCAAGCGCGGGCAGCGTTCCTCGTGCCTTGGTGCTAACGAACAACTTGCGCACGTCGAAAAAGAATGACCAGCGATCTTTCAGCGGGACGCTGAAGCCGGCCTGCAGAACGCCACCCCAAGCGTCATCGACATCTAGCCCTCGCACGTCGCCATCCTTCGAGCTGAAGACATGCACGTAGGTGACGCCTGCGCCGAGGTAGGGGACGATGCGACCGTTCGGATTGAACTTGTACACAGCACTGAGCACGGCCGGACCGTAGCGCACCTCGCCGAGTTTGCCGGAGAGTGGAGGCACCATCGCATCGAGGGAGCCGGCGGTGGTCAGCTTGGCCTTGGGAGGAACACCGAAGGCAAAGCGCACAGTCCATCGATCGGTGAGGTCGTAACCTAGATCGAGACCGAGTGAGTAGTTGGTGTTCACGTCGATCTCGCCACCCGGTATGGTCTGACCTGCAACCTTTGCCTTGGTCGACTCGTCCCAGAACACGCCGACCGGGCCGGCGCGCAGCGTCCAAGGACTCTCCTGCGCGGACACCTTCCCGGCCAATGCCAGTCCAAGCAGGACAAACCAGGTGATGATCCATGAAGCATTTCTTTGTCTTGTTCTGAGCAGCAAGCAAGGCAAGCTATCGTTCATGTCAGGTCTCTCTTATTAGGTATCGACTTGAAAACGGCGAGGCAAAACGTCGCCCAGTTAGCACGGTCTCCACGCGCCACTGCTTTCATCATTACGGCGAAATGCTGGGGTGACCCCATCCCTAAGTCTGGTGCTCACGTATTGCGCCGCAGCAGCAGAGGTTCAACCCACGAACGCAGCGCGATACAGCAGGTAGACACCCGCTAACGCCAATCCGCCATGCAACGCGGCCAGCGTCAGCGGTGCTCGTCCAGGGAAGAGGGTTCGGAAGAAGATCAGTCCGCCTGACAAGGCAGCGGCCAGCAGGCCAAGGGCCCACCAGGCCGACGCAGGCGTGGCGTCTTCGGCGTGCAGGTTGGCGATGAACAGCACGATCAGGGCCAGGAGACCAAGCAGTCCGTGCGCCGTGCCGAACCAGGCTGGGAAACGGATCTTCAATGCAACCAGCAGTGCCAGGGACACACCGCCACAGGCACCTGCGGCGAACAACACGAAGGCCCATTGCATCAGGCTCATTTTTATTCTCCATTCGCGTGGCTAGAGGCCGCGGCCGCCTTGGGCGACCGTGGTGTCATTGCTGCAATCCCCTCGCGAGGATGATTTTCTGAATGTCCGAGGTGCCCTCATAGATCTGGCAGACGCGGGCGTCGCGCCAGATCCTTTCCACTGGAAAGTCCTCGACGTAGCCGTAGCCGCCGAAGGTCTGCAGCGCCGCCGAACACACCTGTTCGGCCGTCTCCGACGCCACCAGCTTGGCCATGCAGGCCTGCTGAAGCGCAGGCGTACCGGCGTCCTTCAGGCGTGCGGCCGACAGCACCAACTGCCTCGCCGCTTCCAGGCGCGCGCGCGCATCGGCGAGCCGGAAGGCCACCGCCTGATGCGCAAATAGCGATTTGCCGAAACTACTGCGTTCCTGGGCGTAGATGATCGCCGCGTCCAGGGCCGCCTGGGCCATGCCGACGCTCTGTGCCGCGATACCGATCCGCCCAGCCTCCAGGCTGGACAGCGCGATCCTGTAGCCTTCGCCTTCCTCGCCAATCAGCGCCAGGACCGGCAGGCGCATTCCATCGAAGCTCAGGCTGCAGGTGTCGCTAGCCTTCTGGCCCGCCTTCTGCTCGATCTTGCTGACGTGGTAACCGGGCGTATCGGTGGGCACCAGGAACGCACTGATCCCCTGCTTGCCCCTTGGGGGATCGGTGACGGCGAACACGACGGCGTAGGCGCCGATCTTGCCGCTGGTGATGAATTGCTTCTCCCCGTCGATGACGTAGTGCGCGCCGTCGCGCCGCGCACGCGTGCGGATCGCCGCGGCATCCGAACCGGCGTGGCTCTCGGTCAGGGCGAAGGCGCCGATGAACTCGCCGCGCGCAGCCGGCTTGAGGACATCTTCTTTCTGCGCTGGCGAGCCATAGCGTTCCAGGATGGCGCAGAAGGGCGCGTTGTGGACGCTCATCATCGTCGACACCGCACCGTCGCCCTCGGCCACGGCCATCAGCGCCAGCGCATAGCCGACGTAGTCGGCGCCGGCGCCGTCGTAGTCGGGTGAGACAGTCATGCCGAGCAGGCCGAGTTCGGCCAGTCCCTGGATGACCTCGGGTTCGATCGCTTTCTCGTGTTCTCGCCGAGCGGCGCCCGGTGCCAGCACTTCACGCGAGAAGCGCCGCACCGTCTCGTAGATCATCGCGTGCTGTTCTTCCATGACTTGCTCACACCGCGGTGTAGCCGCCATCGACGTCGAACTCGGCGCCGGTGACGTTGCGGGAAAGATCCGAGACCAGGAACAACACCGTACCGGCGACGTCTTCGGGCTCGGTCAAGCGGCCGTTGGGCATCAGTCCGCGCACGAAGGCCGCCGCCTCCTCAGCAGAGCCGGTCAGACCTTCCTGCAGCAGTTCCTTCAGGCCATTGGCCAGCAACGGGGTATTGCCCGGACCGGGATGCACCGAATTGACGCGGACGTTGCTGCCGGTGCGGGCGAACTCGGCCGCCACCGACTTGGTCAGCACGGTGATCGCGCCCTTGGTCGCCGAATAGGCGGACTGGGCCACCGCCGCGACCTGACCGAACACCGAGGAGATATTCACCACCGAGGCACCACCGCTGGCCCTGGCCGCGGCTTCCAGCAACGGATAGGCAGTCTGCGTGCCGATCCAGATGCTCTCCACGTTGATCGCGTGCAGGGTGCGCAGCTCCGCTACGCTGGTGCGCAGGAACGGCTTGGTCAGCATGCGCCCGGCGTTGTTGACCAGGCCGTCCAGGCGGCCGTCGGCCTGCTCGCCGACCTGCGCGACGACGCGCTGCCAGTCCTGTTCGGAGGTGACGTCATGCGCGAAGCTCCAGGCCTGGCTGCCGTGTTCCGTGCACAGACGGGCGGTCTGCGCCGCGCCCTCGCCATCGAGATCGGTGGCGACCACCCGTGCCCCGGCCTGGGCCAGCAGCACGCTGGTGCAGCGGCCGAAGCCGCCAGCGGCGCCGGTCACCAGCACGACCTTGTCTTTCAGTTTCAGTACGCTCATGGCTCAACTACCTGTAGAGGGATTGAAGGAAACTCAGCGACCGGTAAACACCGGTTCGCGCCGTTGCAGAAAGGCCGTCACGCCTTCTCTGAAATCCGCGCTGCGTGTGGCCCGCTTGAACGCGTCGCGCTCGGCCTCCAGATGGGCATTCAGCGGCGTGTGCGCGGCTTGCGCCACCAGCCGCTTGTAGGCGCCGAGCGCGCGGGTGGGCCGCTGCGCCAGCCGGGTGGCCCAGGCGTTCGTCTCCTCGTCCAGTTGCGACGGCGCGACGACCTTGTTGACCAGTCCCGCCTGCAGCGCGCGGGCGGCGTCCCACGCCTGGCCCAGCAGCATCAGCTCGGCGGCATTGCGTACGCCGATCTTGCGCGGCAGGAACCAGGTGCCGCCGCAGTCCGGCGGCGCCCCGACCCGGTCGTAGGCCATCAGGAACCGGCTGTCCTCGGTGGCGACCACCAGGTCGCAGCCGGCCAGCAGGCTCAAGCCCGCGCCGGCCACCGCGCCGCGCACGCTGGCCAGCACCGGCGCGTCGTGGTTGGCCAGCGTCTCAATTGCCGGGTGCAGGGCATCGAGCAGTTGGTCGATCACTTCGGTCGCCGTCTCGAAGTCGTCGGCGAAGCGCGCAACATCGCCCCCGGCGACGAACGCCTTGCCGGCGCCCGCCAGCACGATGCAGCGCACGTCGTCGCGCTGTCCCAGCGGTACGATCGCGTCGCGGATCGCCCGTGCCATCGGCACGTCAATGGCATTGAGCACCTCGGGACGATTGAGGACCACCTTCGCGATGCCGGTGGATGCGTCCACTTCCAGTTCGACCAGGGCCATCGCGATCACCCGTGAAAGCGCAGGCCGCTAGCCGCCGCCTCGACCAGCTTGGCCGGCGGCGTGAACCGCGGTCCTAGTTCACCGGCCAGTTGCTGCAGCCGCTCCACGACACGGGCGCTGCCGATGTCGTCGATCGCCGAGGCCGGCCCACCCAGATAGGAAGGAAAGGCCCAGCCGAGAATCGCGCCCAGATCGATCTCACTGGCATCCTCGGCCACGCCGTCGGCCCAGCAGCGCGCGGCCTCCAGCAGCTGCGCGTACAGAAGCCGCTCGCGGATCGCCTCCTGCGACGGCTGCGCCGTTTCCGGCAGCGGCTTGGCCAGGCCCGAGATGTGCGCGAGTTCCAGGTGCTTGGGCTCGCCGGCCGGATAGGCGTAGAAGCCCGCCCCCTTCTTGCGGCCGAAGCGCTTGGCCTCAACCAGCGCGTCAATGATCGCGTTCACGCGCTGGTGGCGGTCGTCGGCCCAGTCGCCCTGTTCGCGGCCGCGGAAGAAGTGGGCGATGTGGTGCAACACGTCCACGCCGACCTCGTCGGCCAGCGCCAGCGGCCCGACCGGCATGCCGAGCGCCACGCCGGCGTTCTCCACCCTGACCGGATCGGCGCCATCAGCGACCAGGCGGATGCCCTCGCGTATGTAGGCGTCCACGCAGCGGGTGGTGTAGAAGCCGTAGCCATCACGCACCACAATAGGGGTCTTGCGGATCTGGCGGATGTAGTCCAAGGCGCGCGCCAGGGTCTCATCCGTGGTGGCCTTGCCGACGATTACCTCGACCAGCGCCATCCGCGGCACCGGCGAAAAGTAGTGCAGGCCGATGAAGTTCGCCGGACGTATGCTGTACCTGGCCAGGTCGTCGATGGGCAGTGCCGAGGTATTGCTGGCGAAGATCGCTTTCTCGCCCATCGCGGCCTCGGCCGCCTTGATCACCTGGGCCTTGATCTGCTCGTCCTCGACCACCGCCTCGATCACCAGATCGCAGCCGGCGAATTGCGCATAGTCACCGGCAGCGACGATGCGCTGCAGCGCCTGTTCGCGCACCTCGGCGGCCAGGCGCCCCTTGTCCACTTCGCCCTGCAGGGCCTTGGCGATCCCGTCGCGGCTGGCCTGGGCGATCTCCTGCGTGCGGTCGAGCAGCACGACGTCGATCCCCGCCAGCGCCGACACCTGGGCGATCCCCGCGCCCATGAAGCCCGAGCCCAGGATGCCCAGTTTGCCAACCTTGCTCGGTGCAACCTCCGCCGGCCGCCGTGCCAGCTTGTCGGCGGCCTGCCTGGCGAAGAACATCGTACGAATCAGGTTCTGCGCGGGACGTCCGCGCACCAGCGTGACGAACAGCTTCTGCTCCAGCCGCAAGGCCTTGTCGATCGGCAACTTGCTGCCCTCGTAGACCGTGCGCAGGATGGTCAGCGGCGCCGGGTAATTGCCGCGCGAGGCGGCCTGCACGCTGGCGTTGGCGGCGGCCAGCGCCGCCGCGTTCGACGGCGTGTAGGCGTCGCCTCCCGGCAAGCGGTAGCCTTTCTTGTCCCAGGGCGCCACCGGATCGACCTTGCCGGCGGCTAGCGCGGCACGCGCGGCGTCGAGCAGTTTGCCTGGATCCACCACCTCGTGAAGCAGGCCGGCCTTCAGCGCCGCCTGCGCGTCCAGGTCACGGCCCTGGGTCAGCAGTGGCAGACTGGTAGCGATGCCGGCCAGCCGCGGCAGGCGCTGGGTGCCCCCGGCGCCGGGCAGCAGCCCGAGCTTGACTTCCGGCAGCCCGAAGCGGGCAGTCGGTACCGCGACGCGGTAATGGGTGGCCAGCAGCAGCTCCAGGCCACCCCCCAGCGCCAGGCC
The DNA here is from genome assembly GCF_043119405.1 of Achromobacter sp. 413638. Lineage (NCBI taxonomy): Bacteria > Pseudomonadati > Pseudomonadota > Betaproteobacteria > Burkholderiales > Alcaligenaceae > Achromobacter > Achromobacter sp. 413638. Next base: position 53,230 of record NZ_JBICCO010000028.1, on the reverse strand, counting down.
CGGCGCGGCGCCCACGACCGGCTTGCCAGCCGTCTCGATGAGGCGGAACAGGTTGCCGTAGACGGCGATCCCCTCCAGCGCCGCGTTTTCGTCGAGATCGGCGAAGCCCGCCATCTGCGCCAGATCCGCGCCGGCGATGAAGCTGGATTTGCCGCTGGTGATGACGATCCCATCCACACCCGCGTCCGCCACGACAGCGTCGAAGGCCTGGCGCAGTTGCTGGGCGAAAGCCGGCGTCAGCACGTTCATGCTGCGCCCGGGCATGTCGATGGTCAGTACGGCGATACGGTCGGAAATCTCGGTCTTGATCATGGTGAGGTTCTGCAAATCCTGGCCAAAGGTGTCGGTGGTCATGGCGGTCACACCCGTTCGATGATGGTGGCGACGCCCATGCCGGCGCCGATGCACAGGGTCGCCAGCGCCGTGCTGCCGCCGGTGCGCTCCAGTTCGTCCAGCGCGGTGCCCAGGATCATGGCGCCGGTGGCGCCCAGCGGATGACCCATCGCGATCGCGCCGCCGTTGACGTTGACCTTCTCCGGATCGATGCCCAGCGCATCGATGAAGCGCAGGGGCACGGCGGCGAAGGCTTCGTTGATCTCGTACAGGTCGATGTCGCCGGGTTTCATGCCTGCCCGCTTGAGCGCCTTCTCGGCGGCGAAGGACGGGGCGGTCAGCATGATGGTGGGTTCCGAGCCGATCTCGGCGAAGGCGCGGATGCGTGCACGCGGCTTCAGCCCCGCGGCGTCGCCTGCCTCCCGGCTGCCCAGCAGCACGGCGCAGGCGCCATCGACGATCGCCGACGAATTGCCGGCATGGTGTCGGTGGTCGATCCGCTCGACCTCCGGGTAACGCGCCACAGCCAGCGCGTCGAAGCCGCCCTTGGCTCCCAGGTCGGCGAAGGACGGCTTGAGCCCGCCCAGCGATTGAGTGCTGCTGTCCGGCCGGATGACTTCGTCATGGTCCAGCAGCAATCCTCCCAGCACGTCGTATACCGGGATAACGGAACGGCTGAAGCGTCCTTCCTTCCAGGCACGCGCGGCCCGCTGGTGGCTGCGCACCGCGAACCGGTCGAGCGCTTCGCGGCTGTAGTGCCACTTGCTCGCCATCAGGTCGGCACTGATCCCCTGTGGGATGAAGTGCGTCAGCGCCGCGATCAGCGGATCGACGCTCCAGGCGCCGCCGTCGGAGAGGATGGGCACGCGCGACATTGATTCGCAGCCGCCGGCCACGACGAAATCGGCCGAACCCGCGGCGATCTTGCCGCTGGCCAGGTTAACCGCCTCCAGGCCTGAGCCGCAGAAGCGGTTGATCTGCACGCCGGCAGTTTCCTGGGCATAGCCGGCCGCCAGCGCCGCCACCCGTGGCAGACACTGCCCCTGCTCACCCACCGGGCTGACGACGCCGAAGATCACGTCGTCCACCCGGCTGGTGTCGAGTGCGTTTCGGTCGCGCAGGCTGGCCAGGACCGTCTGCGCCAAGTGCACGGCGGTGGCTTCGTGCAGCGCGCCGTCGGGTTTGCCGCGGCCGCGCGGCGTACGGACATGATCGTAGAGATAGGCTGTCGTCATCGGTCTTCCATCTTCTGGTCGCAAGAGGCCGCCTTGCGGCAGCCGTGAATTGAGGGATAGGTGCGTTGTTTCATCGGGCGACTGGCCGCGGCGCGTCAGCTGCCGGAAGGCTCGAACTTGTCCGCATGGATGCGCGTGGCGTCCACGCCCAGCGCGAGCAGCCGCTTTTCCACCGCCACCACCATCGGCAGGGCGCCGCACACGAATGCGCTGAGCTGGCGATAGTCCACTGCGAGAGCTTCTCCGAGCGGTTCGGTCACCAGTCCGCGATGACCGGCCCAGGGGCTGTCGGCCGGTTCGTGGGACAGCACCGGGATGATCCGCACCCGGCCTGGGCCCGCGACGTCGCGAAGCCATTCCAGCTTGTCCATGGCGAACAGGTCAGACCCCGTGCGCACCCCGAATACGATAGTCACGCGGTGGTCCGGATAGCGCCTGAGCCGGTCTTCGGCGATCGACAGGATCGGCGCGATCCCGGTGCCACCGGCGACGCACAGGGCATCGCGCGGCATGTCGTCCAGGCCCATTTGCCCGAACGGCGACTCCACCCAGATCCGCACGCCGCGCCGATCCTGAGCGGCCAGCCATTCGGAGAAGCGGCCGCCCGGCAGGCACTTGATCAGGAAACCGACCTCCTGCGTGCCGTCGGGGCCGGGAGGCGGGTCGTAGAACGAGAAGGAGCGACGCACGAACGAGCCGGAGACTGCCAGCGCGGCATACTGGCCCGCCTCGAAGACCAGTGGTCGTTCCAGCTCGATCCTCAGGTCGACGACGTCTCCGGGCAGGCGTTTCCAGCCGGAGATGGTGCCGGGGATGGACTGCGGCAACACGACCTCGTGCTCGATCAGTTCCACGTCGACAGTCAGGTCGCTGCGCACCTTGGCCTGGCAGGCCAGGATGTAGCCGTCGCGCAGTTCCTCGTTGGTCAAAGGCGAAAGCGCGAAATCCACCAGCGGACTGATCCTGCCGGATACCAGCCTGGTCTTGCAGCGTCCGCAGGTGCCGACCCGGCAGCTGTGCGGATAGTTGATGCCTTGTTCCAGCGCTGACAGCAGCAGCAAGTCGCCGCGATCGACGCCGAAGCCGTCCTGGCCGTTGCTGAGCGTGATCTGGCAGCGCCGCGCGCTGACGGCGGCGCCGGCTGGCGCCGCCACGGTTTGGTTGGACATGCGAAGTCTCCTGACGAAGGGGCGTGGCTTGTTCAGATCACCGCCGCATAGCGACGGTGCGCCGTACCCGGGTCTTCATTCAGGTCTTCCCAGCCCGCGCGGATGTTTTCCGCCTCGGCAATCTCGCGCTCCTGCGGGCTGGCGTAGCGGCGGTCCCAGTCGTGCAGCAGCGGCCGGACCATCCCGAACCACAGCGGCGGCACGAAGGACAGCAGCAAGCAGATCAGGAACTGCGGCTGCTTGGGGCCGTCACGGTCCGGCACCAGCTCGTAGAAGGGCTTGTAGCCGTCCTGGTGATGCCCGGCGTGGTTGGTGATTTCCAGCGCCAGGATGCGCACGAAGGGCGTCAGGTGATTCCAGGTCTGGTGATTCTCGAAGCGCCCCGGCTTGCCGGTGACCAGTCCGTAGTGCTGGCAATAGTTGAAGATCTCCAGGAAGGTGCGTGGCCCAAGCAGGCACACCGCCACGCTCGCCAATGCACCCTGCCAGCCGCCGATGGCCCACAGCACCGCGACGAAGGCCACCAGCAGGCCGGCCCGCCAGACCCAGGCGTTGCGCGGGTCCCACCATTGCCGGTCGCGCTTGGTCCACATCTGCTTCTCCAGGTGGTAGGACTCGACGATCTGGCCACGGAATGTACGAAAAAGATGGCCATACAGGTCGTCGCCGCGGCGCGCGTAGTCGGGATCGGTCGGCGTCACCGTATGCACGTGATGGGTCACGACGTGGGTGATCTCCCGCCAGGGGTCGAAGATCATTACCATGCCCATCCGGCCGAACCAGCGCAGGAAGGAATTCTCGCGATGGAACAGCTCGTGCAACGCAGGTGTCGCCAGCACGAACTGCGAGAACAGCATGGTCACGAAGGCGCCGACGTGCTGGGACGTGGTGCTGAAATGCCCGGTCCCGACCAGTCGCGCATAGAGCAGGATGAGGCCGAAGGCCAGCGTCAGCTGGACGCAGACAATGGTGTCGTAGAGCCAGGGATAGCGCGTATCCCGAAGCGAGTGGTCTGGCTTGAGGAACGCGTCGAAGAACAGGATGCCAAACAGCACGCCGGTTCCCAGCCAGACGTAGTTGCCGCCGGCCCAGAGTCCGTAGCCCGATACGAGGAGCAGGAGCGGATTCAAGCTGTATTTCAGGTAATCGAACATGGCAGTCTCCAGCAGATTCGCCAGTCAACGCCGGCTTGGGGAAATCATCTGCGTTTTCAGGAGACCGAGGCCCAACCGTTAGTTTGGGTTGGACCATGCTGCACGGCACTACAGTCTGGAAACCGACAAGCCACGCTCACGCTGGAGATTTACATGCCACTCGACCTTTCGCAGCTGCGACTGCCCCTCATCGTTTCGCCAATGTTCCTGGTGTCTGGACCCGAACTCGTAATTGCTGCATCACGCAATGGCGTGATCGGCTCGTTTCCGGCACTGAACGAACGTACCTCCCAAGGCTATGAGCAGTGGCTGAAGACCATCACCGAGGGATTGCGCGAGGGCCCGTTGCCGGGCAATTCGCAGGTGGCGCCTTTCGCGGTCAATCTCATCGTGCACGGCAGCAATCGCCGGCTGGAGGCCGACCTGGAATTGACCTTGCGCTATCGGGTGCCGGTAGTCATCACCTCGCTCGGTGCAGTGCGGGACGTGGTGCTGAAGATCCAGGACCAGGGCGGTGTGGTGCTGCATGATGTGATCAGTGTGCGCCATGCCGAGAAGGCGCTGGAAGCCGGCGTGGATGGCCTGATCGCGGTCTCGGCCGGTGCCGGCGGCCACGGCGGCACCCTCAACCCCTTCGCCTTCGTCTCGGAACTACGCCAGCTCACCGACAAGCTGATCGTGCTGGCAGGGGCGGTCAGCACCGGTGGTCATATCGCCGCTGCGATTGCCGCCGGCGCCGACCTGGCTGGTGCGGGAACGCGCTTCATCGCGACACGGGAAAGCCTGGCCAGTGCAGCCTACAAGCAGATGGTGCAGCAGGCGAGCGCGAAGGACGTGATCTATACGCCCAAGATTTCCGGCGTCCCGGCCAACTTCCTGAAACCAAGCCTGCACGACAACGGCATCGACCTGGCGGACCTGGAGCCGCATGGCGAGATCGACGTCGCCACGGAGCTGGATCACAAGAGCAAGGCGTGGAAGGACATCTGGTCGGCAGGCCAGGGGGTCGGCGCGATCAAGGACGCGCCGCCAACTGCGACCTTGATCGCCCGCATGGAAACCGAGTTCGAGGCGGCCATCCAGCGCCTCCAGCAACACGCCAATCCCGATCCCTGGCACGCTCGTCTTTCTCGCCTTGGCTTGAAAGACCAGTAGCCCGGTCGGCCACCGTCACCATTGCAACAGATTCAAGGATCGCGCCCGCGCCAACGCCGAGGCGCGATTCTTGACACCGAGCTTGGCGTAAAGGTTGTAGAGGTGCCACTTCACCGTCGCCACCGACAGCGTCAGACGATCCGCAATTTCCTGGTTGGACAGCCCAGCCTCGATCAGGGCTAAGAGTTCGAGTTCGCGCGTGGTCGGCGTCTCGCCCAGGCTATGCGCTCCGTCCAGCTCCTGCATCTGGTCCAGGATCGGATTGCCGACTTTCAGCCCGGAGCAGATCTCGATGAAGAAGCGACGCTCCTCCTCCGACACGAAGGGCCAGTCCTTCAGTCGTGTGTTGTTGACCAGCCCCGCGATCAGGTCGCGCCGGTCTCGGAACGGGCGCAGATGCCTGCGACGCGATGCCAGGGAGATGGCGCGCGTCAGGTACCTGGCGGCCGGCGCGGTATTGTGGGTCGTGCATTGGCTCAGGAAGGCCTCGTCAAGAGCCAACTCGACCAAGCGTTCTGTTCGCCCTTCGGCGCGTGCACGCACCGATTCTTCATTGATCGCCTTGCTGGCTGTCTTGAGCCTTCCTGCGGCGACAAGCAGTTCGAGTTGCGTGGCCTGGACCAGATCGCGAAACGCGGCGCCATGCTCGGCCTGCGCCTTCGCGCAGAGCTCAGCGTCGAACTCGATATCAATGCCGAGCGCACAGGCTTCCTGCCGCGCCTCCTCCAGCCTTCCGAGCTGGATGTACCGGCGCGCGATGAAACACGACAGCATCAGGCTCAGGCGAGGTGGATAGGCGGCCGCGATACGACGCAGCGAGGCTAGCGACAGCGACTCGGTGTCCTGGCCTGGCCACAGTTTTACGGCGGCGTCCAGGCCATGGGCCGCTGTATCCAGAATCCCGTGGGTGGTAATTTGATGCGCACCACGGCTCAACAAATCACGCGCCTCATCGCGCAGATCCATCTCAACCGCGGCCCGCGCCGCTAGCAATGCCATGCTTCCGACGATGGCGGCGTGGTCGCCCAACTCACGCTTCGCACTTGACATTGCATCGACCAGGCCACCGTAAGCAGACAAATAGTCGCCTTCCCGCAGCAGAACCAATGCGTTAACCGCGGCGACCCAGCCGTGCCCGTAGGCACTGTCCGATTGTCCGATGCTGGCCGAGGCCGCCCGTACCATTCGCCTGGCTTCCGTTAGGTGGCAAACGCTGACGCTGGCGATTGCAGCCCCACTCGCGACCGTAGCGATGTCGAATGGGGAGTCGGCAAACGCGCCACCTTCCAGGTCGCTCATCTTCAGCCATTGATCGGCGCGCTGATAGGCCTCTTGAAGTCGATCCGTATAGACGGCCAAGGCGATGCGGATGATCTCGATCCGCCGCGCGACCAGGGCGACTTTCCTGGTATGCCCCTGTTCGGCGTCCCTGGCCTGATCCACGCGCTCGGCCAGGCGGTCCACTTCTTCACGGGCCTGTCCGTAGCGCCGCCGAAAAACCAGCGCCCACACGTACCAGTAGTCGGCCTCCCAGCCGCCGTGTTCGCCAACGGCGTGCAGTTGGCTAATCCAGTCCAGGTAGCGGCGCAAATAGCCTAGGTCCCGCACGAAGACCGGCGCGGTGCGCTCCAGGATCTCCGCGGCTATTCGGTTGGAGCCAGCAGACAGCGCATAGTCGATGGCGTCCGCACATCTCACCTCGCGCTCGCAACACAGGGCGGCTCGCTCCAGCACGGCCTTGCGGTGATCCTCGGACATCTCGCGGGCCGCCTGCGCACGCAGGAACTCGCGGAAGAGATTGTGCAGTCGATAGCGCTGCTCCCCATCGACGGGAATGAGGAACACGTTGTGCGTCCACAGGTAGCGCAGATGGCCTTCCGCCTGTGCGTCCCCGGTCGCTTCCGTGGCCAGTGCGACGTCGAAGTCGCGAAGCAGGGACAGCGCAAGCAGGAAGCTTCTCAGCGCAGGATCGAACTCGTTGAGGACCTGCGTATTGAGCAGCGTGGCGATGTCCTGATCCAGGCTGGAGAAGTCGGCCAGCGTCTTCTCGGGATCACGGGAGGACGACAGCAGAATCTGCATGAGCCTGACGGCGGCGGGCCAGCCTTCGGTACGACGCATGATCGCCTGGAGCGATTCGGGCCTCAGCCGTTGGCACACCTCGGAACCGAGGACATCCCGCACCGCCTCGTCGTCGAAACTCAAATCCGCCGTGCCGTACTGGGTCAGTTGTCCTTCCAGCTTGCAGCGAACCAGATCGATGGGGAGCGCCCCGGTACTCGAACACACCACCCAGATCCACGGCGGTGTGTGGAAAACGAGCTGTTCCAGCAAGTCGCCCACCGCAGGATCGTGACAATAGTTGAGGTTGTCGATGAACAACATCAGGGGCGACCGCCACGCCTGCAGCCGGTCGATTACTCTGCGAATGCGCTCGCTGTCGGGCTCGCCCCCCTGGTGCATGGCGGCCGTCGCCTCCGACGCGGGTCTGCGCCTGCCTCCTTCCGGCATTTCGAATTTCGCCTGCAGGCCATCGAGCAGCCGATCCAAGGTGATATCGCGCTCGTCAAGGCAGAACCACCAGGAGGCCTGATCCCACCGCGCGCGATCCTGGTAGAGCGTGCTGAGCAGCACGGTCTTGCCGTACCCTATTGGCGCCACGACGGCGGTGAGCTTGGCGGGCGGCACGCGATCCGTCTGCAGTGCACGTGAGACAGCTGTCGGCACGATACGGAACGAAAAGAGCGGAGGCTGCGATTGGAGGCCCTGGTCGAAAGACCCGTCGGCCCAATTTCTTGAGCGTGAATCCGCCGCTAGTGACCGCGTCTCCTTCCAGGGAGCCGAAGGCTGAACCGTGCCCGGGCCCATGGCCGCAGGCAGGCTTGGCCGCCTATCGGGCGCCCCAGTCGGGCCGGCGACCATCGGTAGGTCAGGATAGGCGTGTATGCGTAACTCTTGTAATTGTAATTTGCTCATCACAGTCTCCACGTGCAGCCTGGGGCTGTCATTGGCTGGATGCAGACCGTCGGCTGTCTGGCTCGGCTCGTCGATCCCAGATTCGCATTAGACCCCAAACCATCGTATGGACACCCATACTTTAGTTCAGGCCCTGGATGCTGCAGCGCGGTAGGCTGGGGGTCGTTCTTCCCACCCTTTCCGATCCTTCACCCGACGCGACGCCGACTAGCCCCTCCATGACATTTGACTTTGACGACCTGATGTGTGCCCTGTTGCCCAATGCCGACGGCCGCGGCCGCGTCAACCCTGGCGAGGGATGGCGTCAGGGCCGCACCCTCTACGGGGGCTTGACCGCCGCGATTGCCGTGCGCAGCGCCGAAGCCGCTGGCGTGTCGCCGCATCCATTGCGCTCCGCACAATTCGCCTTCACCGGCGTCGCCGGTGAATCGGTCGAGAGTTGCGTACAACCGCTCGCATCGGGCCGATCCAGCGATTTCGTCCAGGTGCTGTGCAGCTCGGATGACAGGATCGTGCTAACCGCCTTGCTCTGCTTCGGCGCCCATCGCGACACCGCCAGCACGTATTCATCCATTCCCGAGCATGCGCGCGAGGTTCCGGCCCCCGTTGACTGCCCTGCATACTTCAACCGGCCCGAGGTGCCCCATTTCACCCGCCAGTTTGAGGCACGTCTGGCTCAAGGCGCCCAGCTCGCATCGGGCGCGCAGCGGCCGGACCTCTCGCTATGGCTGCGCCATCGGTCGGCGGATGCGGCCGACACCGCTAGCAGCATCATCGCGCTGGCCGATGCCCTGCCACCGGCTACGATGCTGACGGAGTCGGCCCTGATCCGCGTCAGCAGCATGACTTGGCACGTCGACATCCTGTGCGAGACCTTCCGCGGCGCGGGATGGCACCTAGCCCGTTCCGTGGCCGAGCATACCGGAGCCGGGTACAGCAGCCAGGACATGTCCATGTGGTCCGAGGACGGCAGCCCCGTGCTCCGAGCACGGCAGACCATCGCGGTCTATCCGTAGTCCGCCTGCTTACCTCCGCGTGGTGGAACGCGGTCTATACCTCGCAGACCTTCGCGACCAAGTTCAACACCGCCGCCCGCAGCACCACGCGCAGTCCAGCGCATTGGGCAGCATGGATAGACCGAAAGGATTCGCCGCGGTCCAGGCGAAGTCTAGGAGGATATGAAAACAGTAATGATCAGGATTCAGGAAACTAAGGATCGACCGCCTAAATACGCAGTGCCTGTTCAATCACGTGCAGTTGCTGGCCGCTGAGTTCCAATAACGCTTGCATACGTCTGGCATTCGTTTCGAGGTTGCTCAATGTCGCGCTACACGCTTTAATGGCGCTCACGGCCATATCCAACAATCGGGTACGAACCGCGCGCTCCAGCGCGTTGTACAGCACCTCGTGATCCAAAGCCTTCTCGGCGGCTATCTGCTGGGCTTCCTCCTCTTGCTTGCCTGCTACGAAGATATGGTCTACAACGGAAAAAGATTCGCGGTCGATGCATTCAGCGGGCGTAATGCTTGGGGGCGTTGGGACGGAAAGCACGTAGCCGGCGAGCTGCTCATTGACCTGCCGCGCAAACGCGGCTTCAAGTCGCGCGGTCACCTCATCGCATACTTTCTGAATCTCGCCAATGCTGGCGTGGCGTTCCAGCAATGCAGGTACCTCGGGAATGACCTCACGCCAGGCCGACTGCACCATGCGCGCCTGGCGCCGTGCAAGCTCTGCATCCTCTGTCGTCAGCGCCTGCCTCAGGTCTTCCAGGGCCGGCACGGTCTCGGCATTCAGTTCGCCCAGCACATGCTCCTGTAGATGGTGCAGCAGCACCTCAGCCGGCTTGCGCTGTTGGTAGGCAAGCGCGGGCCCGGTGATGTCCAGCAGCGCACCATAGAGCCGCTCAAAGCCTGCGTCGGCCATGGCTGCATCCGTTTCCCCCTGCGCGCGTGCCACATGCACCGACACGGACAGCGGGGCGCTCAGCAGTTGCGGTGCCACTCCCAGGGACAACAGCTTCTCCTTCGCCCGCTCGTACACATCCGCTTCTTGCAATGCACGGTTGGGCCCCGTCTTGTTGCGCAGACACTTGACGATGGCACCATCGACTTCATCCTCCTCGATGAAGTCGCTGCGGGTCACGACGGGCAACAGGGGTTTGCTGCGCCGCAATTCGCGCGCCAACTCGTCGAGTTCCTGCACCTGACCAGGCGATGTCGAACTGGACAACCACAGAACGCCATCGGCGCTGTCCAGAAAGCGCTGCGTCAGCGCCACATTTTTATCGGTGCCGGAGTGCAGGCCGGGGGTATCCAGCAGCACCAGCTTCTCCCCCAGGCACACGCCCTGAAGCCGCGCCGTGGTCTCAACGGCTCCCTCACGAAAGCGCTGCCCGGTCTCCACGATCTTCCCGGCCTCCAGATGGAAGTACTGCACGCTGCGTCCCTGCCGCTGAAATCGCTCGGCCAGGAAATTGCATAGCGAACTCTTGCCGGCGTTGAACTTGCCGAAGACCAGGAGCATGGCCTTTTCGTCGAACGTCTGCGCCAGCGCCTGAGCGGGCCGCAGCCTCTCCCATTGGTCGGCCCAACGGCGCTCGCCCGCCATCACATTCGCGTTGATGGCTTGCACCTGGCGCGCCAGAGCGCTGTCGGGTTGCAGGCCATCCTGCTTCAGTGAACTATCGTGCAAGGCTTGCACCAGCCCGGAAAGCCAATCATGCATCTGTTGCAAAACAGGTTGCAGATTTCGCTCGCCGATGCCGAACGCATCCGCTGCATCCATGAATTGCCGCTCGACGGAACTCATGCTGCCTCCAGCGTGGCCAACGCTTGCAGCGCCTTATCGGCAGCAACACGTTCCGCCTCGCACTGGGCGATCTGAGATGCCAATGCCTGCCGATCGTCCGACAACTCGAAATAGCGGGCGAAATCGCGGCCCAATCTGTCGCGCCCCTCCGGTTCGCAGAAGATTTTTCGCAGATCCTCGCGGTATTTGACCGATACGCCCATCACCGCGACCATGACCGTGTCCAGGCTGGTGACCGAGGTCTGCTGTGCCTGCGGCAGCCCCACCACACCGTGCTTGACCAAGTGGGCATTGATGGCAATGCAGGCGCGTGAATAGGCGATCTGGATGCGCGCACGCTCCTGCTTACCGGCTGTGAGCTTGAATGCGTTCTTGAAGGAGTCAGGCACCAGCGCCTGGTCAGGGCCGCTGACCTCCAACACGGGCTGCAGGTCGATCTGCACCTTGTCGAGCACCTCGATCAATCCTTGCTCGAACGCTTGACGCTGCAGGCGCTGGGTGTCTTGCAGCGATTGCAGGCGCGACTGCGCATCGGACTTCGCCGACTGCAACTCGCCCCGGATTTCACCGAGAAGCAATGCTGTCTCGTGCACCCGTGCCGCTGGCACTTTGGCGATTGCCTCACGCAGCACCACCTGAAGAGCAGGAATCCCGCTTTTCTCGATCAGCAGCTTCTTGCTCCCCTCCAAGCCTTGACGGTGGCGTGTGGAGGAAACCTGGTGCAGCGGCAGTTCTGGTGCCTGCGCGTGGATGGCGGTCACAACCTTGTCCAGATGCGCGTCGTCGGCCATCTGATCCACCTGGGTCAGCACGAACAGCGTGCGTCGGCGCGTGCGCTGCTGGTCCGCGCCGAGGGTGTGCAGCAGCGTGCGTTCCGCCGCGTCGAGTTCGCCTTCCTTGGCCGCATGGACGAACAGGCGAATGTCGGCCTGAAGCCAGGCGGCGTGGTACGCATGACCGTCATCGGCCAATCCGACATCGGCATCCAAGCCTGGCGCATCCAACCAGCGCACGTCCGGCTGGACGTGCTCGGCCAACGCCACAGTCTCGCGCTTGTCCGCCACGGCAAAGGTATCGCTGCCCAGGAGTTCGTTGAGCAAACGGCTTTTGCCGTGGTTGTACTTGCCCATCACCGTTACCGTGGGCTGCGGTTGTTGCTGGACCAGCACGCGCAAACGCGCCAAGTCCTGTGATCGTGCGGGAAGAACTCCCAGCACATCACGCTCGACAAGGTCAAAAGTCTCCGTATCCATCGTTGCTACCTTCGTCATTGTTCTTTCCTTTTCGCTCCCTGTGGCTGAGCAAACAGCCAATACGAGGCCATGCCGAACACCACGCCCCAGAAAGCCGCACCCAGGCCGAACAGCGTCATTCCCGACGCTGTCGCCAAAAACGTGATGACCGATGGCTCCACATAGGCATCCTCGCTCACGAGAATGCGGATGTTGGAGACGATCGCTCCGATCAGCGCCAAGCCAGCCAATGCTGCGATCAGCGCCGACGGGAATGCGGTGAACACCTGCACGATCGTCCCCGCGAAGGCACCGCCGGCGAGGTAGAACACCCCGTTGGCAATGCCCGCGATATACCGTTTGCCGGGGTCCGCGTGCGCGTCCCTGCCAGTGCACAGCGCGGCGGTAATGGCTGCCAGGACGATGGTGATGCCGCCAAAGCACGCCGTCAGCAGCGATGCCAGGCCCGTACCCGCCACCACGGCGCGGGACGGCACGCGATAGCCAGCAAGCTGCAACACGGCCATGCCTGGCAGGTACTGTCCGGTCAGGCTGACCAGCACCAGCGGCACGGTGAAGCTCAGGAACACACCGACATTGAATTGCGGGACAACGAATACCGGCCTTGCCAGCTCCAGTCCGAGCGCCTGCAGATGGGTCGTGCCCATGGCGAATGCGACGGCAAAGCCGGTCAGTGCCACGATGACGATGGCGTAGCGTGGCCACAGCCGCTTGCTGATCAGGTACGCCGCCAGCATGGCGAAGACGACAACAGGCATGTCCACGCTAGCGCGAAAGGCTTGCACGCCGAACTGGAACAGGATGCCTGCCATCATCCCCGCCGCGATGCCCTTGGGGATGAACGCAACGATCTTCTCGAAGTACCCCGTGACGCCAATCGCGATGACGATGGCCGCGGCCGTGAGATAGGCGCCCACCACTTCCGGCATCGAGATTTCGGGAAACAGGCTGAGCAGCAAGGCAGTTCCGGGAGCGGACCACGCCGTGATGACAGGCAGCTTGAGCCACCAGCTCAACAGCAGGCCACTGACGCCCGCTCCGATCGAGATGGCCCAGATCCAGGACGTCAGTTCCGCATTCGAGATGTGACCCGCTTGTGCCGCCTGGATGAAGATGACCAGCGGCCCCGCGTAGGAAATCAGAACCGCCAGAAATCCGGCTACCCAGGCAGTGAGAGAACCATGTTTGAACTCCATGAATGGTTGCCGACCGAGAACAGGCGCTCAGTGAGACGCCAAAGGCCGGGCTCCTCCCTCTGCTGGTTTGAGCTTGAGGCTCAGGACGGCAAGCCCGGCAACGATCAAGGGCACGGCCAAAGCGATGAAAAAGCCCTGCGGACCGCCCCAGGCCAGGAAGCTGCCGCCGATGGCGGAGCCCACGATGGCGCCCGCACGCCCCATGCCGATGGACCACCCGGTGGCCGTCGCACGCAACGCAGTGGGATAGGCGCCCACGATGAGGTAGTTCAGGGCAATCTGCTGCCCACCGACGCCGAAGCCCGCCGCACCCGCCAGCACGAACACCAGCGTCCAGTTCTGGCCGGCAAAGCCCAATCCGAGCGCCACGACGATGCCGACCGCGAACATCGCGGCCAACAGGCGGCGCGTATCGACACGCGGCAACAGCAACGACAGCGGTATCGCGCAGATGATGAACACCGCGTTGACGATCACCGTTCCCAGCGGCGCGTCCTCTGCGGGCAAACCTGCTGCCTTGAGCACGGTGGGAAGCCACGACAGCAGCATGAACCACGCCACCCAGTTCAACAGGTAGACGGCCCAGATGGCAACGGTCTTGCCCGCATTGCCATCGGCGAACAGGGCACGGACGCTCGCGCGCGCGACAGCGGACTCCGGCACCGTGAAGTGCGCTTCGGGTGGCAAAGAGCGGGTCACGATCTTGGACAGCACCTTGGCGATGTAGCGCTGCCCCTGGGCGTCTCCTCGCGTGGCCCGGTAGTACAACGATTCAGGCAGCGCAAATGCGATCAACAGCAGCATCGCGAGCGGCACGGCACCGCCAACGATGAAAATTCCTTCCCATCCGATCAGGGGCAGCATGCGCGCAGCCAGCAAGCCGCCCAGCATCGCACCGGCAGGCAAGCCCAGCAGCACGCCGGTCATGATCGCGCCCCGCAGCCGGGCGGGCCCGTATTCGGCCGCCAGCGCCAGCAATACCGGCGTGCATCCGCCCATGCCCAGGCCTGCGATGAAACGCAGCGCCAGGATTTGCTGGGTGTCGGCGGCCCAAGCCGTCGCCAACGTCGCTACGCCGAAGATCGCCAGGCTCAGCATGATGGTCGGCCTCCGGCCGATGCGGTCCCCGACCATGCCCAGCGTCATCGCCCCGATCGTCATGCCGACGATCCCGGCCGTGAGGATCGGGGCCAGTGAGCCGACTGGCAGACCGAAGGCCGAGAGAATGGCGGGGCCGGTGAACGCGATGGCCTGCGTGTCAAAGCCATCGAACAAGGCGATGGCGAAGCAAAGAATCAATACGCGCCACTGGAATGCACCCAGCCGTTCGTTGTCGATCAATGTTGGAATCGACCATTGAGAATCAGAACTCATCGATGTGTCCATGGCGCGCGGCGCGGGAGTACCTGGCCGCCGCCATGCCTGTGCAAATGAAATAAGCCGATACACCGGCGTTGGGTGCCCGGTCAGGCGTCGGCGATGCGCAGAATGGGCTTGAGCGTGATGCCCTTGGTGCTGTCTTCAGCGGCCTGGTTGATCTGCTCCAGCGGATAGAACTTCACCAGACGGTCGAATGGGAAGCGGCCCTGCTGGTACAGCTTGACCAGTTGCGGGATGAAGACCTGGGGAACGCTGTCGCCCTCGACGATGCCGCGGATGCTGCGACCGCCCAGCAGCAGGCTGTTGATGTCGAAACTGGCCCGGGTGCCCAGTTTGGGCGCGCCGACGATGCCCATGGTTCCCAGCCCGCCCAGCGCATCGATGCCGGCTTCGAGCACTTCCGGCCGCCCGGTGGATTCGAGCGCGAAATCGGCGCCCCCATTGGTGATCTCGCGCACGGCCTCGACCACATCCTCCTCTTTGCTGTTCACCGTGTGGGTGGCGCCCAGTTCCTTTGCCAGTTCCAGCCGTGACGCCACGACGTCGATCGCGATGATGGTGGTCGCACCGGCCACGCGCGCCGCCATGACCGCGCTCAGGCCGACCGCCCCGGCGCCATAGGCGGCGAAGCTGCTGCCCGCGCGCACCTTGAGCGAATTGATCACGGCGCCCGCGCCGGTCTGGATGCCGCAGCCCAAGGGACCAAGCAGTTCCAGTGGCGCATCGGCCGGAACCTGGATCGCATTGTTTTCGCTCGCCAATGCGTACGTGGCGAACGAGGATTGGGCGAAAAATTGATCGTGTAGCGGCTCTCCGTCAAGGGCCTGCAGCGCTGTATGGCCGTGGGCATCGCAGCCGCCGAAGTTGAGCGGGTAGAAGTCCTTGCAATAGGCTTCGTGGCCACTGGCGCACGGGTTGCAATGGCCGCAGGCACCATAGGTCAGCACGACATGGTCGCCGACCTTCAGGTTCTTGACGTTGGGGCCAACCTCCTCGACGACACCCGCGCCCTCGTGGCCCAGCACTGCGGGAAGGGGCACCGGATAGTACTGATCGCGCACGATCAGGTCGGTGTGGCACAGGCCGGTGGCCACCACCCGCACCAGCACCTCGTCTTTCCGCGGAGCACGGATGCGTGCCGGCTCGATGGTGAAAGGCTGCTGCGGGGCACGCACCACGGCCGCCGTGATGCTGCGCAATTCTGTCTTTGCATTCATGGTGTCTTCCTCCTCAAAACGGGTAGGCGGGTGCCTGTCCCTTGACCGTGAGCCACTGCCACTGGGTGAACTCCTCCCAGTTGGCCGCGCCGCCGATGCTGCTGCCGTTGCCCGAGGCGCCGACGCCGCCGAACGGATTGACCACCTCGTCGTTGACGGTCTGGTCGTTGATGTGCAGCAAGCCGGTGCGCAAGGATTCACCCAGCTTGAGCGCGCGTCCGACGTCGCGCGAAAGCACTGCCATCGACAGCCCATACTCGGTGTCGTTGGCCAGCCGGATTGCGTCCTCGTCGCTGTCGAACGGGATCACCACCGCGACGGGGCCGAAAATCTCCTCGTGGAAGGCGGGGTTGTCCGGCGTCACGCCGCTGAGCACCGTCGGTGCGAGGAACAGCCCTTCATGCGTGCCGCCGGTTTCCACCACGGCGCCCGCCTTGGTGGCCGCATCGATGATGCGCAGGGCGTTGTCGCGCTGGACGGCATTGATCAGCGGACCGATGTGCACGTCGCCCTGGACGGGGTCGCCCACCTTAAGGCTGCCGGCCTTGGCGATGAGCTTCTGCACGAAGCTCTCGTAGATGCCGCGCTGCACCAGCACGCGCCCGGCGGACATGCAGATCTGCCCTTGATGTAGATAGACGCCCCAGGCGGTATTGGCGATGGCCAGGTCCAAATCGGCGTCGTCGAGCACGATCAGCGAGTTCTTGCCGCCCAGTTCCAGCGAGACCTTCTTGAGGTGGCGACTGGCTGCCTCGCCGACCTTGCGCCCGGCGGCGGTTGAGCCGGTGAACTGGATCATGGCAATGCTCGGGTCGCTGGTCATCGCCGCACCGGCCGCGCCATCGCCCGGCAGCACCTGCAGCACCCCAGCGGGCAACCCGGCGAGTTCGAACAGGCGCGCGATTACCATACCGCCACACACGGCCGTGCGGGGGTCGGGCTTGAGGACGACGGCATTGCCCAGCGCCAGCGCGGGCGCCACCGCGCGCATGGCCAGGTACAGCGGGAAATTGAACGGTGGAATCACGCCCACCACCCCGAGCGGCCGGCGACGCGCCAGGCTCAACCGCCCCGGCTCGGAGGGCAAAACCTCACCGGCGCTGCGCGAGGGCAGGCCCGAGGCCTCGTGCAGCGCCTTGATCGTCACGGCGACTTCAAAGCCGGCCTTCATCTGAATGGAACCGCTCTCGCGCACCACCCAGCCGGCGATCTCGTCCGCGTGCTCTTCGGCAAGCCGTGCCGCCTTGCGAAGAACCTGAGCTCGTTCATCGTAGGGCAGTGCCGCCCAGGTCCTCTGCGCCTGCGCGGCCTCGGCGGCCTGGCTGGCGATCAGCGCCGGGTCGGCCAGCGCAACGCGGCCCAACTCGGCGCCGGTGGCGGGCTCCAGCACGGAGGCTGTGGTGGCACCTTCGCGCCACCGGCCATCAAAAAGGCGGCCACTCCAGAGTTCGGTAGGCAGGAATGTCTGGGACTGACTCACGGTTATCTCCTTTCAATCGAGCGCTCGGGTGCGCGACCAGTAGGGTTTTGATGATCTCTCGGGATGCAACAGGGATTTAATTCATGTGAATGCCCCGATCCTTGATGAGCTGGACCCGTGGACTATCTCCTGTTGCAGATTCGCTGCGAGTCACTCCACGGTGCAGCCCATGGACTACTCATGATGCAGCAACCATCACCACATCCGGCAACGCTAGGTCCACAGCTAGCAATGCAAGCGTTCGCCGGTTCAGAAACATCCCGCGTCCACTTCACTTGATGGAGGACGGGTGCTTGGCCAGCGGCGTCACCGAAATCTTCATGAACGGGAACAGCGGCAGCTTGCTAAGCGTATCGTGCAGTTCGTCGTTGCTCTGCACATCGAAGACGCTGTAGTTGGCGTACTCGCCCACCACGCGCCACAGGTGGGGCCACTTGCCAGAGCGCTGCAGCTCTTGCGAGTAAGCCTTTTCCTCGGCCTTGATGCGAGCGGCTTCTTCGGCCGGCACGGTGGACGGGATGTCGACGATCATGTGAACCAGATAAAGCATGGGATTTCCTTTCTGTATGAAGTACTCGTGGAATCAGGCCACTGCGGTGCCGGAGATGAAATCCAGCACCGCCAGGTTGAACGCCTGAGGCGCTTCCAGATTCGAGAGGTGGGAGGCCTGCACCACCGCCACGCGCGCACCTGGAATGCTGGCTTGCATGGCCTGGGCGTCGGCCACCGTCGTCACCGGATCGGAGGCGCCTGCCAGCAGCAGCGTGGGCACGGCAATGTGGTCGATATCGGCCCGCAGGTCCGACGTCGCCAACGCCTCGCAGCACGCCGCATAACCTTCGGGATCGATGCCGGCGATCCCCTCCTGCGCGCGCTGCACGGTCGCGGGCTGAGCCTGGATGAAGCCGTCGGTGAACCAGCGGCCCGGTGCGGAATCGGCCAGAGTCCGCATGCCAACTGTGCCGCCGCTGCGCACCATGGAAGCACGCTCGCGCCAGGCCGCTTCGGCGCCGATCTTCGCGGCGCTGTTGCAGACCGCGATGGCGCTCAGGCGCGGGCCGGCATGAATGCCCAGCCACAGTCCGGTATGGCCGCCCATCGATATGCCGCAGAACGCGGCCCGCTCGATGCCCAGCGCATCCAGCACGGCCAGCACGTCCTGGCCCAGCTCATCGAAGCTGTAAGGGCCGGCCGTGACCGGGCTGCCGCCGTGGCCGCGGGTGTCGTATCGGATCAGACGGTAGCCAGCGGAGAACGCCGCGACCTGCGGCTTCCACATCTCCAACGTCGTACCGAGGGAATTGCTCAGAATCAGCGCCGGGGCGGCTTCATCGCCGTCGACGGCTACCCTGAATTCGCCGCGGGGAGTCTTCAACTGAAAGGCTTTATTGCTCACGGTCTTTCCTCAAACACGCTCGATGACCAGGGCAATACCCTGGCCCACGCCGATGCACATGGTGCACAGCGCATAACGGCCGCTGCTGCGGTGCAGTTGGTTGATGGCCGTCGTGACCAGGCGCGCGCCGCTGGCACCCAGCGGATGCCCCAGTGCAATCGCACCGCCGTTGGGATTGACCCGCGGATCGTCGTCGGGCAGGCCTAATTGGCGCAGCACGGCCAGGCCCTGGGACGCAAATGCCTCGTTCAGCTCGATCACGTCCATCTGCTCAAGCCGCAAGCCGGTCTGCTCCAGCACCTTGCGCGTGGCAGGCGCGGGGCCGATGCCCATGACGCGAGGGGGAACCCCTGCGGTCGCCATGCCGACCACACGGGCCTTCGGGGTCAGGTGTTGGTGGACGGCCTGCGATTCGCTGGCCAGCAGCAGGGCACAGGCGCCGTCATTGACGCCACTGGCGTTGCCGGCCGTGACCGAGCCATCGGGCCTGACCACCGGCTTGAGCTTCGCCAGCGCCTCCAGCGTGGTCTCGCGCGGATGCTCGTCCACGGCGACCTGCAGCGCGTCGCCCTTGCGCTGAGGCACGGCGACCGGAACGATTTCGGCAGCGAAGAAGCCTGCCTTCTGCGCCGCGGCGGCCTTGGCCTGGCTGCGCAGGGCGAAGAGATCCTGATCCTCACGGGAAATCGCGAAGTCCACCGCGACGTTTTCCGCGGTCTCCGGCATGGAGTCCACGCCATGCAAGGCCTTCATCACCGGGTTGATGAAGCGCCACCCGATGGTGGTGTCCTGGATCGAGTTGGCGCGGGAAAACGCGGATTCGGCCTTGGGCACGACGAACGGTGCGCGGCTCATGCTTTCAACGCCACCGGCGATCATCAGGCCCGTCTCGCCTGACTTGATGGCCCGAGCCGCGGTGCCAATGGCGTCCAGCCCGGAGCCGCACAGTCGGTTGATGGTGGAGCCGGGCACCTCCAGCGGCAGGCCTGCCAGCAGGGCCGCCATGCGCGCCACGTTGCGGTTGTCTTCGCCCGCCTGGTTGGCGCAGCCGAAGATCACGTCATCCACGGAACCCCAGTCTGCCCCGGGATTGCGCTGCACCAGCGCCCGTAGCACCAAGGCCCCCAGGTCATCGGGGCGAATGGAAGACAGGCTTCCGCCATAGCGGCCGAACGGTGTGCGGATGGCGTCGCAGATGAATACCGGGGACATCACGCAGCCCCCTTCGCGGCCGCGATCGGCAGTCCGACGATGCCTTCCAGTGCCTCCCGGCTGAGCCCGGGCACGGCGTCGATCAGTTGCAGGCCATCCGCCGTGCAGGCAAAGGTCGCGAGGTCCGTATAGACGCGCTTGACGCAGGCCAGCCCGGTGAGCGGGTAGCTGCACTGCCGCACCAGCTTGCTTTCGCCCTTCTTGGTCAGCAGATCCATCATGACCCAGGTCTGCTTGGCACCGATGGCCAGATCCATCGCGCCGCCCACGGCGGGGATGGACCCGGATTCGCCCGTGCTCCAGTTCGCCAGATCGCCCGTGGCGGAAACCTGGAACGCGCCCAGCACGCAGATGTCCAGGTGACCGCCGCGCATCATCGCAAAGCTGTCCGAGTGATGGAAGAATGCGCCACCGGGCAGCAGCGTGACCGGCTGCTTGCCCGCGTTGATGAGGTCGTAGTCCTCGTGACCGGCTTCAGGCGCCGGCCCCATGCCGAGGATGCCGTTCTCGCTGTGCAGCACCACTTCCACGCCTTCGGGCAGATGGTTGGCCACCAGCGTGGGCATGCCGATGCCCAGATTCACATAGGCGCCATCGTGAATGTCCTGCGCGATCCGCTGCGCCAACTCGTCCTTGGTACGTCGTTGATAGTTCGTCGTCATGCCATGGTCCTTTCTGGGTCAGGCCTTGAAGCCACCGGCTTCGGTCTTCACGCGCGGCACCTGCACCACGCGCTGCACGTGGATGCCGGGCGTGATGATGGTCTCGGGGTCCAGTTGACCCAGCTCCGCCAGCTCGAAGACGCTGGCGATGGTGGTTCGTGCGGCAGTGGCCATCACGGGACCGAAGTTCCGCGCGGCCTTGCGGTACGTCAGGTTGCCCCAGCGGTCGCCGCGCTCGGCCTTGATCAAGGCCACGTCACCGTGGATGGGCTGCTCGAAGACATACCAGCGCCCATTGATCTGACGGGTCTCCTTGCCCTTGGCCAGCTCGGTGCCGTAGCCGGTCGGGCAGAAGAAACCGCCGATGCCGGCCCCGGCCGCCCTCAGGCGCTCGGCCAGGTTGCCCTGCGGCACCAGCTCCAGTTCGATCTTGCCGGCGCGGTACAGCTCGTCGAAGACCCATGAATCGGCCTGACGCGGGAAGCTGCAGATGATCTTGCGTACTCGCCCCGTCTTGAGCAGCGCCGCCAGGCCATGGTCTCCATTGCCGGCGTTGTTGTTGACGATGGTCAGGTCTTTGGCGCCTTGCTCGATCAAGCCGTCGATCAGTTCGCCCGGAATGCCGGCAGTGCCAAACCCGCCCACCAAAACCGTGGCGCCGTCCTGCACGTCGTGCAGCGCCTGGGCCACGCTGCGAATACGCTTATCAATCATGGGTTTCCTCTTTCTTCTTTTCCTCACACCGTGCCGGAAGCGGCAGGATGTGGAGCCGGGGCTGTTGCATGGGCACTTGCCGGGTTGCGGCCGTACCAGAGAATGAAAACGCCGATGGCGAGCGCCGCCACCAAGCCTGGCACAGCAAACACCAGGAAGTTCATCTTCAGCGGCAAGGCCGCGGCCATCAGCGAGCCTCCCAGCAGCGGGCCGACGATGGCCCCCGTGCGGCCGACACCGGATGCCCAGCCCAGTCCTGTCGAGCGCATGGACAGCGGATAGAACTGCGCCGTGTTGGCGTACAGCAGAATTTGGGTGCCGATGGTGGTGGCGCCTGCGATGGCGATCAGCAGGTACAGCACGGGCATCGGGCTGTTGAAACCGAGCAGCGCGATGGACACCGTGCCCAGCGCGAAGAAAGCGACCACCACCTTGGGCAGGCTGAAACGGTCACCGAGCCAGCCGCCCAGAATGGCGCCCACCACACCGCCGCAGTTCAGCATCAGCAGGAACGACAGGCTCGACCCCAGGCTGTATCCCGCATTGGCCATCAGCTTGGGCAGCCACGAGCCCAGCGCGTACACCATCAGCAGGCAGCAGAAGAACGACACCCAGATCATGAGGGTGCCGACCGTGCGGCCCTGCTTGAACAGATCGAACATCGGCACGCCGGCGCCCTTGGCGTCGGCCATCACCAGTTGCGCACCGGCAGGCAGCGCAACGCCCGGTGCCACCTTGCCCAGCATTTCGCGCGCCTTGGCGTCCTGCCCCTTGCGCAGCAGGAAGCCTACGGATTCAGGCAGTTTCCACACGATGACGGGTAGCAGCACCAAGGGCACGGCCGCGGCGAAGAACATGGACTGCCAGCCATAGCGCGGCAGCATGTAGATGCCCAGGCCCGCGCACAGCACGCCACCGAGCGAATAGCCGCTGAACATGATGGCGACCAGGGTACTGCGGGCGCGTTTGGGCGCGTATTCATTCATCAGTGCCACGGCATTGGGCATCAGGCCGCCGCAGCCCAGGCCTGCGATGAAGCGATAGATGCCGAACTCGGTCGGCGTGGTCGCAAAGCCGCTCAGGAACGTGGCGACGCTGAACAGCACGAAGCTGAGCGCCACTCCCTTCTTGCGCCCGATCCGGTCGGCCAGCGGGCCGAACACGAAGGCGCCGAACATCATGCCGAACAGCGCGTAGCTGCCCAGTGCGCCGGCCTGCACCGGCGTCAGCCCCCATTCCTTCATCAGCACGGGCAACACCGCGCCATAGATGAACAGGTCATAGCCGTCAAAAATCAGCAGCAGGCCGCATAGGCACATCACCATCCAGTGGAATCGGGTGAACCGCGCGTTGTCGATGATCTGATTGACTTCCAGCGTTGTCATGTCTCTCTCCTTGTTGTTGCCATGAGGGGCGAATGTCTCAGCCGTTTTGCTCTGCCGGATCTCGCAGCACAGCCACCGCCTTGATCTCCACGATGTAGCCGGGCGTCCCGCAGAGCATGTGCGCGCCGATGGCGGTCCATGCGGGCTTGGGGTGGGTGGTGAAGTAGCGATCGCGTACCTGCATGAACAAAGGCTGGTCGCGCAGGTCGGTGTGGTAGCTCGTGAGGTCGACCACGTCGGCCAGCGACGCGCCTGCCGCCTCCAGCACCAGCCGCAGGTTCTCGAATGCCTGCGTGATCTGCGCTTCGCGGCCCTCGACCAGCTTCATGGACGCATCGCGCCCGATCTGGCCGGAGACGTAGATCGTCCGGCCGACCTTCAGCGCCGGCGCATAGCCGATCTTTTCGTACACCGATTCCATTCCGGGAGGAACGATGGCTTGGCGGTCATTCATGAAGTCTCCTTGTCGGCGTGGCTGCGCCTGTATGTGTTCTGTGTGCGTGAGCAGGCGGTCAGCCGTTGTCGCCCCCGGCCACTGGCAGTACCGTGCCCGTGATGTAGGCAGCCTCGTCCGAGGCCATGAACAGGATCGGCCCGACCTGATCGTCCAGGCTGCCGTAGCGCTTGAAGAAGTTCGATTCGGTCACCTGCTGGACCGCCTCGCGCATCCACGTCTGTTCCTGCTGGCTGTCGCCGGCCGCGTTGCGCGGCACGCGCCGTGGCGGCGCGTTGGTGCCGCCTGGCGCGGTGGCCACCACGCGGATGTTGTACGGCGCGTACTCCATCGCCAGAGATTGCGTCAGCGCATTGACGCCACCCTTGGCCGCCGAATACGGCACGCGGCGGATGCCGCGCGTGGCGTTGGACGAGACGTTGACGATGGTTCCGCCACCGCGCGCCAACAGGTGCGGCAGCACGGCGTGGCAGGCGTAGAGGGTGGGCATCAGCGATCGGCGGATCTCGGCGTCGATCTGCTCGGGCTCGAACTCGGCATACGGACGCATGCGGATGGCACCGCCCACGCCATTGATCAGGATGTCGATGCCGCCGAATTTCTCTGCGGCAAAGGCCATGACCGATCGGGCGCCTTCGTAGGTTTCGAGATCGGCAATGAGCCCCGCGGTGTTGCCGCCCGGTGCCTCGGCCGCCACTTCGGTGACGAATTCGGCGCGATCGACGAACAGAACCCGGCCGCCTTCGGCCGCGGCGCGCAGCGCCACGCCGCGGCCGATACCCTGGGCCGCGCCGGTCACGATCACGACCTTGCCTTCAAAGCGTTTTGTCATGATGCGCTCCGTTCAAGCCGCTGGCTGGTTGGGGGTGAACTTCTCGTAGTGGAAGTTCGCGGGTGTGATGCCTTCGGCCTTGAAGTGCTTTTGCACGGCCTCCACCATGGGCGGCGGGCCGCACAGGTACACATCGATGTTGCCGCCATGCAGCGCTTGCGCAGGCATGTGGTTGGTGACGTAGCCCTGGCGTTCGTGCGACGTCGCGGGGTCTGCCACGCAGGTGGTGAACGTGAAGCCGGGAACGCGCTGGGCATACTCCTGCAACCGCTCCACCAGCACCAGATCCTGGTCGCGCGTCACGCCATAGATCATGTGCACGGGCTGCGTCGCGTCTTGGTTGGCCAGCACCTCCAGCATTGCGAGGAAAGGCGCCAGTCCCGTGCCGCCCGCGAGGAACAGCAACGGGCGCGTCACGGCGCGCAGGTAGAAGCTGCCCAGCGGGCCGGTCATCTCCAGCGCGCCGCCGGGCTCACCGGATGCCGCGCCCGCCAGCCAGCCGCTCATCAGGCCGCCGGGCACGTGCTTGATCAGAAACGTCATGCGGCGCGCGCCTGGCGCAGAGCTGAACGAATACGAGCGATGCTGCCCGCTGCCCGGCACGTTGATGTTGACGTACTGCCCCGGCAGGAACGCGGGCGCATCCTCCTGCACGTCAAGCGCGAGTTCGTAGGCTGCGTCGCTGAACGGCGCGATGGCCGCGACTGTTCCGCTGAACTGGGCCGTGCCGGTCTTGCACGCGGTGGACGGCACGGGCACCGCAATCACGCAGTCCGACTTGGGCACCATCTGGCAGGTCAGCACCAGCCCCTCGGCGGCCTCGTCCTCGGTCAGCGCGTCCTCGATGTAGTCATCGCCCAGGTCGTAGGTACCGCTTTCGGCGCGGCATTTGCAGGTGCCGCACACGCCGTCGGAACAGTCCATGGGCAGATTGATGCGGTTGCGGAATGCGGCATCCAGCACTTTTTCATTGGCGCCGCAGTCCACGAAACGGGTGACACCGTCCTCGAAGTTCAGGGCTATTCGATAGCTGCTCATCGTGGTCTCCTTGCCCGTCAGATGTGATAGATGTCGATCACCTGGCGGATGTAGTCGTTCTTGAGAACGATCTTTTTGCGAGCGATCAGAAAGCCCCTCTCCACCTTGCGCAGCGTCACGTAAATCGTGCCGAAGAAGTGATCGGTGAGCTTGTAGCGATGGCTGAGGGTGTGAAAGTTGTAGCGGACGTCCACGGCGTCGTCGCGCTCGTCCAGCACCTCCACATTGGTGAGCATGTGGTTGGTGCGCGGCTCGGGCATGGAGGCGCTGGAGCGCTCGGTCTTGATACGGAAGATCCGGTCTTCCAACCCGTTTCGGTTGGGGTAGTAGATCAGCGAGATCTGGCTTTGCGGGTCCTCGGTCAACTGGTCGTCGTCGTCCCAGGCCGGCATCCAGTACTCGGCATCGGGGGCGTACAGCTCCAGCCAGGGCTCCCACTCACGCTCGTCCAGGTGGCGTGCCTCGCGGTAGAGGAAGGCGCAGATCGCGCCGTAGTCGGCTTGGTTTCCCGTGCTCATGGCTGTGCTCCTTCGCGCTCTTGCTGCACGGCTTTGCGCATCTCTTGCGCCCAGTAGTGGTGCTGGCAGATGAACAAGCCCTCGTCCTCGCTGCGTTCGCCACTGAGCAATGGCTTCATACCCATCTTCCTGGCGTTCTCGTCAGGCCCTTCGATCCACAGCGGTGCACCGCGGCTCAGGTCGTTCCAGCGCACGGCCGACCCGGCATAACCGGCCTGGCAGGCGCGGAACTCCTCCAGGTCGTCGGCCGTGCCCATGCCCGAGACGTTGAAGAAGTCCTCGTACTGGCGGATGCGAATCGTGCGGTCTTCGGCGCTTTCGCCCTTGGGGCCGAAGCAGAAGATGCTGACCTCTGTCTGATTCACGCTCAGGGGGCGCACGACGCGGATCTGCGTGCCGAACTGGTCCATCAGGAACACGTTGGGGTACAGGCACAGGTTTCGCGTCTGGCCGACGATGAAGTCGGCGCGCTGTTGGCCCACACGCTCGGCGAGCTGCTCGCGCTGGTTCCAGATCGGGCGCACCTCGGGGTTGAGCGTGTTAGTCCACAGCAGGATGTGGCCATTCTCGAAACCGTAGACGCCCGCCTTGGCCTTGCTCCAGTTGTTGGCGTCAGTGGCCTTGACGCCGCCTTCGGCGCGGCGGCCCATGGTGGCCGCGTAGTTCCAGTGGACGGTGCTGACGTGGTATCCGTCGCAGCCGTTTTCCATCTGCATCTTCCAGTTGCCGTCGTAGATGTAGCTGGAGTTGCCGCGCAGCACTTCCAGGCCATCGGCTGCCTGGTCCACGATCTGGTCGATGATGACGCGGGTTTCGCCCAGGTAGTCTTCCAGCGGCTGCACGTCGGCATTGAGGCTGCCGAACAGGAAGCCCCGGTAGCTCTCGAAACGCGCCACCTTGGTGAGGTCGTGCGAGCCGTCTTTGTTGAAAGCCACCGGGTATTCGGTGGTCTTCTCGTCCTTGACCTTGAGCAGCTTGCCGCTGTTGCCGAACGTCCAGCCGTGGAACGGGCAGGTGAAGCTGCCTTTGTTGCCGTGCTTGCGACGGCACAGCATGGCGCCCTTATGCGCGCAGGCGTTGATGACGGCGTGGAGCTGGCCCGCCTTGTCGCGGGTGATGATGATGGGCTGGCGGCCGATCGAGGTGGTGTAGTAGTCGTTGACGTTGGGGATCTGGCTCTCGTGCGCCAGGTACACCCAGTTCGCCTCGAAGATGTGCTTCATCTCCAGCTCGAACAGCTCAGGATTGGTGAAGATGTCTCGACGGCACCTGAAAATGCCTTTTTCCTTGTCGTCCTGCAGCGCGTCTTCGAGCAGCTTATCGACGTCTTGATACTTGTCTGCGCATACGGCGGTGTTCATGATGGGTCTCCTTGGTGTGCAGCCATCCCCCGCGATCCACGTCGCGGTTCTGTAGGGGAGAGAGAAATCGACCACCCGACCATGGCGCACGCAGCGCCACGGCGGTCAGGCGGGCCGATCAGGCCGCCAGGCGGGGGCGGTTGACGACTTGGTTGTCAACGCCGTTGACCAGGGCGGTCAGCGAGATGTCGAAGACGATCTCGGCGAAAGGACCATTGAGCCCTTCGGCCTGAATGCTGGCCTGGTCGGTGTGCTCGACCAGCGGGGGCACGAGCCCTTCGCGGGTGGCATAGGCGAAGTCGTCGAAGACCAGCGGGTCGCCGTCGATGTTGATCTGCGTCGTCAGCTTGCGGTGGCCATCGGCAGTAACGAAGAAGTGGATGTGAGCGGGGCGGTTGCCGTGGCGTCCCAGCTCGTTGAGCAGGCCTTGCGTGGGGCCGTCGGGCGGACAGCCATAACCCTTGGGCACGATGCTCTGGAACTTGTAGCGGCCCTGGGCGTCGGTGATGATGGTGCGACGCATGTTGAACGGCTTTTGCTCGCCCGTGGGGTCATAGTGGGAGTAGAAGCCCTTGGTATTGGCGTGCCACACCTCGACCTGCGCGCCGGGCAGCGGCTGGCCATCCGCGCCACGAACCGTGCCGTGCATGATCAGCGTATGGCCTTCCTTGTCGCTGCCATCGTCCAGCCGCGCATAGCCGTGCTCGACAGGAGCGCCGGCCACGTACAGAGGGCCCTCGATGGTGCGCGGCGTGGCGTCCGAGATCCCGAGGGTGGCGTCCTCGGCATCCATGCGCATGTCCAGGTAGCGGTCGAAGCCCAGGCCGGGCGAGAGCAGGCCCGCCTCGCCGCTGGCGCCGAGCCGGTTCAGATAGGCAATGCCCGCCCAGTACTCGTCAGAGGTGACCTCCAGATCTTCGATGGTCTTGTAGAGATCGGACAGGATGCGGTGGACGATCTGCTTGACGCGCGGATTGCCACCGCTCTGGTCCAGGCCACTGGCCAATCGCAGGAAGTCCTGCACCTCGGGAGTATTGAAAATTTGGACGCTCATCGCTGTCTCCTTCTTCGGATCGTGGGTTAAAACGTGGGTCAATTGAAGGTCGCGGCGGGCTGGGCTGCCGCCACAGCGGCGCCCAGCTTCCTGTCGCGGCGGAAGAACTGGACGCGGTCTTCGTCCAGTGCGATGCCCAGGCCCGGCCCCGTTGGCACGGCGAGCTGGAAGTCCCTGTACTGCAGGGGTTGGGCAAGGATTTCTTCGGTCAGCAGCAAGGGGCCGAACAGTTCGGTGCCCCATTGCAGATCGCGGAAGGTGGCGAAGGCATGCGCCGAGGCGATCGTGCCGATCGCACCCTCCAGCATGGTTCCGCCATAGAGTTCGATGCCGGCCGCGTCGGCAATCGCCGCCACCTGCTGAGCTGCCCGCAGGCCGCCGGACTGTTCGGTCTTGACCGCGAATACGTCGGCACCGGCGACGCGCGCCAAGGCGAATGCCGAGGTCGGGCCGGTCAGCGATTCATCGGCCATCACGGCAATCGCAAAGCGGCCTTTCAGGCGCGCCAGCGCGTCGGCAGAGCCCACGGGCTGTTCGACCAGCTCGCATCCCGCGTCGACCAGCCCGGCCAAGCCGCGCTGGGCTTCGAGTTCGCTCCAGGCCATGTTCACGTCCACCCGAACGGCGCCGCGATTGCCCAGCGCTTTCTTGATGGCGGCGACGTGAGCCACATCGGCATCCACGGCACGGCGGCCGATCTTGAGCTTGAAGATGTTGTGGCGGCGTTGCGCCAGCATGCGCTCGGCTTCGTCGATGTCCTTGGCCGTATCGCCCGAAGCCAGCGTCCAGGCCACCGGCAGGCTGTCGCGTACCCGGCCGCCCAGCAGTTGGGACACCGGCAGACCCGTGCGCTGTCCCAGCGCGTCGAACAGCGCTGTCTCCACCGCGCACTTGGCGAAGCGGTTGTCGTGGATGGCCTTGTTGAGCTTGGCCATGATGGCGGGCACGTGGCTGGCATCCGCGCCGATCAGCAGAGGCGCGAAATAGGTATCGACGGCCAGCTTCATGCCCTCGGGCGATTCGGCGCCATAGGCCAGCCCGCCGATCGTCGTCCCTTCGCCCACCCCCACGGTGCCGTCCGAACAGTAGAGACGAACGAGCATCAGGGTCTGGCCGTTCATCGTCGCCATGGACAACTGATGGGGACGGATCGTAGGCAGATCCAGTAAGAAGGTCTCCACCCGCTCGATGAGCGCGGGAGCTGCGCAAACTTGAAAGCGTTGTGTGTTTTCCATGGCCCCGATTGGACGCCAGGCCATGCGTTCCGTCCAACACTAAATTTGTCTAATTCGATACCTAGAAGGTATAATTTCTAATCGAGTTCATATAAATCAATGACTTATAAATCCCTATCCACGCCTATATATGGTTTTCCCTTATGGATGTCCGCCAGCTCAGATACTTCGTCGCCGTAGCCAACACGCGCAACTTCACACGCGCCTCCGAACAGCTCCACATCGCCCAGCCCCCGCTGAGCCGGCAGATTCAACTGCTCGAAGAGGAGCTGGGCGTGCAGCTCCTGCTGCGCAACAGCCGACCGCTGCGCCTGACCGAGGCTGGACGCAGTTTCTACGAACAAGCGCTGCAAATCATCAACCGCCTCGACCAGCTCAAGAACACCACCCGGCAGATCGGCCTCAATCAGCGCCAAACCTTGTCCATCGGATTTGTCGCCTCCACCCTGTACGGCGGTCTGCCCATGCTGGTGCGCAAACTGCGGCAGCACTATCCCGACGTGGACATACAGCTTGTGGAACTGACTTCGATGCAGCAGTTCGCCGCGCTGAAGTCGGGGCGCATCGACGTGGGTTTCGGGCGCATTCGCAGTAACGACTCGTCGGTGGAACGCATCGTCCTGCGCGAAGAGCGGTTGGTCCTGGCGCTTCCGCCGGGGTCGCCACTGACTGAAGGCGACGAGCAATTCACCCTCAAGGCCCTGGAGGGGCAAAAGCTCATCGTGTATCCCAAGGAGCCGCGCCCGAGCTTTGCCGACCACATTCTGAGCCTGCTCAACGACCAGGCCATCCGCCCGTCCGAAGTTCACGAAGTGCGCGAGATCCAGACCGCGCTGGGTCTGGTCGCTGCTGAGTCGGGGATCTGTCTCATTCCCGCCTCGGCACGACTGCGCAACGACCTGCACTACCGCCTGATCGACGACACGCGGGCCACCTCGCCGATCATTCTGACCCACCGGATCAACGACAACGGCTGGTACATCGACGCCGTCAAGCAAGTGGTAGCCGACATGTATGCGGAAAAGCCGGCTTGGCTGGACGTAGAGCACAACATCTTTCCGAAAGCCGATTTGCCGAAACCCACCTCCCACGGACGTTGATCGCCCGCCGCCGAGGGTGCGGGCCTTCGGTCGGCACTGACGGCGAGCTGCCGACCAGGGATACAAGGCGCTTGCCGCAGCGCCGCCATCCACAACGAAGATGGCGTCCTTGCGCTTGACCCTGGCTCAGGTATCGCGCGACCAACCAATGCGGTACACCTGTCCGGTTTGCGCGCCTTCCACGCTCCGGGCGTAGCCCAGGGCCGCCTCACTGGCAGGCACCGCCTTCACGCCACGAAAGAACGGTGCGTAGCCGGGCAATGCTTCCTCAATCACGGTCGGACTGACCGCATTGATGCGAACGCCGCGTGGCAACTCGATTGCCGCGCCGCGCACGAAGCCGTCCACTCCGCCATTGACCAGCGCAGCGGATACCCCCTGGCGGATGGGCGACTCGTTGAGCAGCCCGCTGGTGAGCGTGAAGGATCCGCCATCACGGATCTGCTGCAGGCCGAGCATCACGAGATTTACCTGGCCCATCAGCTTGTCGCGCAGCCCGACCTCGAACTGTTCGGCCGTGAAGGATTCGAGCGGCCCGAAATGCACGCTGCCGGTGGCGCTGACCAGCGCATCGAAGGGGCCGACCTGCGCATAGAGGCGTTTGATCGATTCGGGATCGCTGATGTCGGCGCGTACATCGCCACTGCTGCGCCCGACACGGATGATTTCATGGCGCTGGCCAAGCTCGGCATCGACCGCTTGACCGATGGTGCCGCTGGCACCGACGAGGATGATTTTCATGGTGTAGCTCCTGGAGATTGTTGCAAGGGTTGAAAGGGGGGTCCGAGTTCACTCACCGATGTGGCGGTTTCTGCCTGCCAGCAGTCCCATGACCACCGCCAGGAGTGCCAGGCAGGCACACAGGCCCAGTGGCACGCGCCAGCCATCCAGCGCGTCGTGCAGTGCCCCCATCGCCATCGGTCCCACTGCCGCCAGCAGATACCCGACGCACTGCGACATACCCGACAGCGCGGCGGCCTGGTGCGCGTTGCGGGTGCGCAGGCCGATGAAGGTCAGTCCGAGGATGATTCCCGCTCCCGTCCCAAGGCCGAAGAGCACGGACCAGGCCAGTGCGGCCTGCGGCATCGTCATCAAGCCGACGAGCGCAACGACCGAGAAGCCGGCCACCACGGCCGCCGGCAGGCGCTGGTCCCGCATTCGGCTCAGGATCGGGCCGAGCACCAGTCCCGGCACGGCGGTCGCCAGTTGCAGCACGCCGTGCAGGGAGCCTGCACGCTCAGCGGACAGGCCAGCGTCCAGCAGGATCGCAGGCAACCAACCGATGGCGATGTAGTAGATCGTCGAGTTCAGGCCGAGAAACAGCGTGACCTGCCAGGACAGGGCCGAGCGCCATACCCGGCCACCGTGGGGCGGGCCTGCCGTGCCCGAAGCGGGCTTGGTCCGAGTCCCCAGTTGCGCCGCCCATACGGCCAGCGCCGCCACGGGCAGTACCAGAAACGCAGCGAGCGCGCTCCGCCACCCCATGGCATGGGCCAACGGAACGACCGCCGCTGAGCCGAGCGCCGCCGCCACGCCCATCGACAAAGCGTAGGCGCCCGTCAGGCTGGCCACGCTGTTGGGAAAGTCACGCTTGATCAGACTGGGCAGCAGCACATTGCCGACAGCGATGCCCATGCCGATGATGCCCGTGCCGACATACAAGCTCCAAAGTGCCCCGATCGAACGCAGCGCAATGCCCAATGCGATGGTGGCGAGTGCGCCGAACAGGACCCGCTCCAGCCCATATTCACGCCCGAACAGCGCACTGAAGGGGGAAACCAGCGCAAAGGCCAGCAATGGCAAGGTAGTCAATGCGCCGACCGCCGTGGTGCTCAGACCAAAGTCCGCTTGGATCGAACCAAGCAGTGGCGGCACACCAGTAAAGGGAGCGCGGAGATTGGCGGCAATCAGAAGGATGCCCAACAGCAAGGCTGCTCGGGTGATCGTTCGTCGTTCTGTCAAGGTTTCCATAGCGACTGCCATTGCAGTGTTCGTGAGCAGATACCCAGAACTTTACGGACGTTCTTCTTGAACTAATATAGAAAGAAAGCCAATTAGTCTCTAAATCATGACAATCGGGAGCACGTTAACCCAATCGCTTTGCCACTTCGACCCGGATGTCGATGACCGGCCGGCACTGGCGCTGCGCGTTGAGGTCGAGCAAAACGACATGGAGCAGCCCGTGCATCAGCACCGCAAGGGGCAATTGGTGATGGCGCTGCACGGCGGCGTGATGTGCGAGGTGCCAGGTGCGATGTGGATGGTGCCGCCGCAGCATGGCGTGTGGATTCCCAGCGGCATGCCTCACAGTAATCGCGTCACGGATAACGCACGCATTTGCTTCCTGTTTGTGGAGCCAGGTGCGGCACCCATGCCGGACAGGTGCTGCACACTGGCGATCAATCCGATGGTGCGCGAGTTGGTCCAGTACATGGCCGGCCAGGGCCCAGGCTATGCCCGCCAAGGCCCTACCGCGCGCGTGGCGGCGGTGCTGCTCGAACAGTTGGCGTTGGCACCCGTAGAGCAACTGCATCTCCCCGTCTCCAGCCACCCGAAAATTCGTCGCATCGCCGACACGCTGGCGAGCGACCCGGCTGACAGGCGCACGCTCACCGAATGGGGGCACGTGCTGGCGATGAGCGAGCGGTCGCTGGCAAGACTGGTGCAGCGGGAAACCGGGCTGACCTTTGGCCGTTGGCGTCAGCAATTGCACCTCATGGTTGCCTTGCGGCAGCTCGCGGCGGGCGCAACGGTGCAGCAAGTCGCGGGCAATCTCGGCTATGACTCGGTGACGGCCTTCATCACCATGTTCAAAAAAGCGCTGGGGCAGCCTCCGGCGCAGTATTTTGCTGCACTGCGCTAGGAGCCCTCACATTGTCATAGGTCGCCTGCCACGCTGCTGCGGATTGGATTTTCTGCGGCCGCGGAATTGAGCGGGGCCTATCCAATGCGAGCGCATTTTTCCCTTCTGCAACGGTCGGCGGCATGAACCTGGCCGGCACAAACCCATCATCAGATTTCATCCCACGGACCAGTGCGCCATGTGTCCGCGATAAAGTCGATGAAAGCGGAAAGACGCCGGGGGGATGGCTCCCGCCGAGCGTGAACTGCACTGATCGGCGAACCTGACTCTTCCCAGTCTGGCAGCACCCGAACCAGATGCCCAGCACGCAAATCCTCCGCGACATCCCAACTCTCGCGCAGGGAGATGCCTAGACCGGCAAGGCACCAGGAGCGCAGCGCTTCACCGTTGTCACTGCTGAGAGGGCCCGAGACCTCCACCTCAACAGGTCGCCCCCGGCTTGCGCGCTTCAGGAGAGACCAGCGGTTCTGACGAACGCCGGGGTAGGCGAAAAGCAAACACGGATGACCAGCAAGCTCCTTGGGGTGCTCGGGCGATCCGTGGCGGCGCAGGTACTGGGCGGAAGCCACCAGAATGCGTCGGCTGGTCGCCAATCGCCGAGCGACTAACCGCGAATCTGTGAGCCGGCCCCAGCGAATGGCCAGGTCGATGTCCTCACTGTAAAGGTCCACGACATGGTCGCTGAGCTGAAGCTCGAAATTGACATGCGGATACCGCTCCCGAAAGGCCGCGATAGCCGGCGCAACGTAGCGGCCGCCAAATGGCACAGGCGCGGTAATCCGCAACAGACCCCGGATATCGTCTGAGCCCTGGCGCGCGATGTCGCATGCTTCATCGAGCAAGGAGAGCGCCTGTCGGGATCGCTGGGCAACGGCCAGACCTTCTTCCGTAATCTTCAGCCGACGGGTATTGCGCTCAAAGAGGCTTGCGCCCAACGCCTTTTCCAGGCGAGCAATCTGCTTGGAGACTGTTGCTGGCGCGAGATCCAGCGCTCGTGCAGAAGCCGAAAAACTCTGGCAGTCGATCACCTTCAAAAAGACGACAAGATCATCAAGATTGCGTAGCGTCATTTATTCCAATCCGCCACAAATGTTGTTCCATAGTACACCTTTCGGAATGACTGGAAATGTTCCAACATTGCTGCTTCCCACGAACAGCGCCCCTTCCCACAAGCGTGAGGTTGATGCGCCTCCGCCTAGGAATGATCGAATGAGCCATCGCTTGGCACTGTTGGCGCTCGCCCTTTGCGCCTTTGGAATTGGAACCACTGAATTTGCCCCGATGGGGCTGCTGTCCGAGATCGCAAGTGATTTGCATATCTCGATTCCCGTCGCAGGCTTCCTCATCAGTGCCTACGCGATTGGTGTTTTTGTTGGTGCCCCAGTTCTCACCCTCAGTGGATCGCGTGTGCCTCGAAAGGCATTTCTGCTCGGCATGATGGGCATCTTCGTGGTCGGCAATATTCTTGCCGCCGTGTCCTCGACCTATGAAATGCTGCTGTCGGCCAGGGTCATTACCGCGCTGATCCAGGGCCCGTTCCTCGGTGTGGGCGCCGTGGTGGCAGGCCGACTGGTGCCACCCGGGAAGCAAGCATCCGCGATTGCCACGATGTTTGGTGGCCTCGCCTTGGCCAATGTCGTCGGCGTGCCATTTCAGACCTGGTTCGGTCAAGTCTCCGGATGGCGATCCACGTTCTGGCTCACCAGTTTTATCGGGCTGGTGGCCATCGCGCTGTTAGGGGCTGCCTTACCGAAGCAGCCTCGCGACGGCGCAGCAAAGATAGTTCATGAATTGACGGTTCTGCGCCGCCCGGCTGTCCTGCTTGCCCTGCTGGTCACGGTACTCAGTTCCGGCGGAATGTTCACGGTCATGACCTATATCGCGCCGATCCTCGAACACGCCGGCGGAATTCAATCGAAGGCCATTGGCCCGCTCCTGGTTCTACTTGGGCTCGGATTTACGCTTGGCGGATGGCTGGGTGGACGTATTCGTGACGAGCAGGTCGATCGTAGCCTTGCCGTCATCCTTTTTTTCGCTGCGGTCATCCTGGCAGTATTTGCCTACACCATGCGCTCACCGATCGCGGCAGGCGTCACCCTTTTCATCTGGGGAGTTATCTGGTTTGCAACGCTGCCTCCGCTGCAAACTCGCATCGTGACGCAAGCATCCGACGCGCCTAATCTGTCATCGGCAGTCAATATCGGCGCATTCAACCTCGGTAATGCGTTCGGCGCACTGGTCGGCGGAGCCGTGATCGATGCGGGTGCTGGATACCCCTGGGTCGCGGGCGCCGGAGCGATCGCCAACGCTGCAAGCCTTCTCTTGGTCGTCCTCTCTCGCCGCAGTCCAGGTCGGCGGTGAACCTCCCGGCAACACCGGGAGGCAATGCCAGCATGCTCTGGCCCGAGCGACATCTATTGGCAAGGCGATGTCCTGCAGCGGACATCTTCCCGTCACCAGGAGCGTCCGCCAAAACGGTACGGGAGGATACGTTGCCCTGCGGCTTGGTAGTTTAGGCCGTCCCGCCAGCACGCCGCCAACCAATCGCCGGCGCAATGTGCTCAGCGATGGTTCTGAGCAGTTTGGCGTTGTACTGCACACCAAGTTGGTTGGGTACGGTCAGCAGTAGGGTGTCGGCCATCGCAACCGCTTCGTCCTGCGCGAGTTCACGCGCAATGGCGTCAGGCTCACCGACATAGGTTTTTCCGAAACGGCTGAGAAAGCCATCGATGTAGCCGACCTGGTCTTGGCTGTTGCGCCCGCCACCTGCTCCAAAATACTGCCGGTCGACGTCGTCCAAGATGGGCAATACCGACCGCGATACCGACACCCTCGGTTGTCGGCCCCAGCCGGCCTCCGCGAACGCCTGGCGATAAAGCCTGATCTGTTCGGCCTGCAGCTCGCTGAAGGACAGCCCCGTATCTTCCGTCAACAGGGTGGAACTCATCAGGTTCATGCCCTTCTGTGCCGCCCAGACTGCTGTTTGGCGAGTCCCCGCGCCCCACCAGATGCGCTGCGTAAGGGTTGGCGACTGAGGCTGAATGGAGAGCCTTCCCGGGTTACCCGTCATCTCCGGGTTTGCGTCGACGACATCGGCCCCGCTGACAGCATGGAGAAACACATCGGTCTTGCTGCGGGCCATCTCGGCGCTACGCGGATCGTCACTCGATGAATAGCCAAACGCTTCCCAGCCTCTCAGTGCAGGTTCGGGCGATCCTCGACTGATCCCAAGTTGGAGACGCCGATTCGAGATCAAGTCGGTTACAGCCGCTTCCTCTGCCAGGTAGAGCGGGTTCTCGTAACGCATGTCGATAACACCCGTCCCGAATTCAATCCGCTTTGTTCGAGCCGCAATGGCCGAAAGCAGTGGAAACGGCGAAGCCAGTTGTTGGGCAAAGTGATGGACGCGCACATAGGCTCCATCGATGCCAATCTCCTCGGCTGCAACAGCCAGGTCGATAGTCTGCAACAAGGCATCCTGGGCGGTCAGCGTCTGCGATCCTCTCGCATTTTGCCAATGACCGAAGGACAGAAATCCGATTTTCTTCACTTGTTTGCTCCGGGAGTGTCTGCCCACAGCGGCGCCTCTCCAACGCCGCCGTGGCCTCTATATGGCGTCGCGGAACCGTCCCAGCTTCGATCTGGCAGGTCCGCTCCGCATTTGCTCGGGCATCTGTCTAAAGCGTGCCTGTACCTTAGCCAAGACGCTTGCGCAGGAATGTGCCTGCCCGCTCGAATGCCTGCACGGCGGCAGGCAGCACGCCCGCCATCTCGATGAAGCCGTGCACCATGCCCGGCACCTCGACATAGTCCACCTCGACACCGGCCTTCTGCAATGCGTCTCGGTAGTGCCGCCCGTCATCGCGCAGCACGTCGCACTCGCCGGCGAAGATCAAGGCCGGGGGAAGCCCGTGAAAATCCGACGCCCTCAGCGGCGACAGCCGCGGATCGGTGGTGTCAAAGTCCTGCACGAAAGGATCGGACAAGGCATGCATCGCGGCCAGCGTCAGCGGCGGCACGTTGCCATTCTCGAACCGGGACGAGAACCCATCAGCGGCCGGTGACAGGTCGGTGGCGGGATAGAACAGCACCTGGGCACGCAACGGCACCTCGCCGCGCAACTGCTGGGTCGCGACCGCGGAGAGGCTGCCGCCGGCACTGTCGCCTGCGACGGCCAATCGCTGTGGATCGAGGCCCAGTTCGCCGGCATGTCGGAAGAGCCAGCGCACAGCGGCCACCACATCGTCGGGACCTGCCGGCGCGGGGTGTTCCGGTGCCAGCCGGTAGCCGACCGAGACGACCGCATGGCCACTGGTATGAACCAGCCGGCGGCAGACCTTGTCGTGGGTGTCGATGTCGCCGATGGACCAGCCGCCGCCATGCAAATAGATCGTCGCTGCGTGGATGGCATCGTCGTGATCCGGCAGGTACAACCGCAACGGAATCGGCCCTGCGGGCCCTTCGGCCTGCGCTTCGCGCACGCCGCCTACCGCCAGGGGCTCGCCACCAAGGTTCGCGCTGATCTGCCGGTATGCCTCGCGCATCTGCGGAATCGGCAGCGATTCGAGCGGCGGCGCATTGTTCGCGGCCATCGCTTCCATCACCCGAAGCACCTCAGGTGCCAAACGGGCCGGATCGAAAGGTTGTGCTTGCATGTCGGTCAACTCCTTTTCACTGCATCTGGAAAGATGGCGTCCCGAGAGGCGCCACTTTTCTGAAAGGTTACGAGGTCACAGCGCCTTCAGCGCCCGTTCGACGCTGACGGCCAGCGGCGTGGTCGGCCGGCCAATGAGTTCGGAAAGGGTCCGCTCGGTACCATAGAGCGCTCCCTGGGAGGCGCTGATGTCATACGACGCCAGGGCTGCGGCAAGTCCTTTCGGCAAGCCGGCACCTTCAAGGGCAGCGGCATAGTCAGCTTCCGGGAGGTTGCGATAGGGGATGTCCTTGCCGGTCTGCTTCGAGATTTCAGCGGCCAGTTCCGGGAGCGTCCAAGCCGTATCACCGGCCAGCTCGTAGGTGGCATTGTCATGGCCATCGCTGCTCAGCACCGCTACCGCCGCTTCGGCAAGATCCTCGCGCGTGGCCGACGAGATGCGGCCTTCCCCCGCGCTGCCAAACAGCGCGCCATTGGCCAGCGCCGCACCGACGAAGCCGGTGTAGTTTTCGGTGTACCAGCCGTTGCGCAGCAGGGTGTAAGCCAGCCCGGAGGCTTTGAGATCGGCCTCGGTCGCGCGGTGTTCATCCGCCAGCGGCAACACGGACGTGTCGGCGTGCAGCACGCTGGTATAGACGATCCGCTTGACGCCAGCTTTCTTCGCCGCCGCGATGACGTTGGCGTGCTGAGCGACACGCTGGCCGACCTCGCTGGAAGAGATCAGCAGCAGGGTCTCTACGCCAGGAAGCGCGGCATCCAGTGTTTCCGGCTTGGTGTAGTCGATCGCCTTGGCGGCGACGCCCAGCACTTCGGTCTGCTCCGGCTTGCGCACCAGGGCAAGGAGGTTGTTTGCAGGAACCTTCTGCTTGAGATGTTCGATGACGAGGTGGCCCAGTTGGCCGGCGGCTCCAGTGATGGCGATGCTCATGGGTGTCACTCCTTGATGAATGAGGGGGTTGAAGAAAATATGGCCATGAGCAACTATAAAAGTTAAAATTACTTTTCGTAAGTACGAACAAAAAGGTAAGTGTATGACCGTCGCCTCACGATCGAAGCCAAGGGACACGCCCCCGGCTACGCCATTGTCGGAAAAGCTCAGGCGTGGCGACGTGCTGACGCCGCTATGCCCTTCCCGCGAAATCCTGAACCACTTGACCAGCCGCTGGGGAGTTCTGGTCCTGATCGCACTGCTGGCTGGCACTCAGCGATTCAGCCAATTGCGCCGCAAGATCGGCGGCGTGAGCGAGCGAATGCTCGCGCAAACACTTCAACTCCTGGAAGGCGACGGCATGGTCGAACGCCACGCTTACGAGGTCGTGCCGCCGCACGTGGAATATGCCCTGACGCCGCTGGGCAAAGAGGCGGCAGCACGAGTGCGCGAGCTGGCGGATTGGGTGGAAGCTCATTACGGCGAGGTGTTGAGCCATCGCGAAGCGATCGCCCCGCAATAGCACCAGCCACGGTCGGACAAGCATTCAGGCCAGGGTATTGCCTTGCTGAGCACATCGCTGTTCCGTCAGCCAGTACATCAAAGCCATCGTCGGCAGAGCCATCCCCAGGACAGACGTCCACATCCATCCGCCGCGGGCATAGACCGAGGCGCCCAACGCCGAGCCGACTGCGCCGCCCAAGAAGAAGGTAGCCATGTACAGGCCGTTGAGCCGGGATCGCACTTGCGCACCCAGCGCATAAATCGCGCGCTGTCCCAAGGTCAGGTTGGCCGCGACGCCGAAATCCAGGAGGATGGCGGCCACGACGAGTAGCCCGAGCGCCGCGTGCGAGCCCGTCTGTGCGAGATCGGTCAGCGCGAACGCCAGCAGCACAAGCCCTATCGCCAGCGCGGTGGCCAGATAGCCGTGGCCCCGGTCGGCGATGCGCCCGGCAAGGGGCGTGGCAACCGCACCGGCAGCACCCGCCAACGCGAACAGGCCAATGCCGCCCTGCGACAGCCCGAAGACCGGGCTTGCCAACAGCAATGGCACTGTCGTCCAGAACGCGCTGAAGGCAGCGAACAACGCAGCATGGTAAAGCGCGCGCCGACGTAGCACAGGCGTATCGACCACCAGTCGCCCCATCGAGGCCAGCAAGGCGCCGTACGCCAGTTCGCTCTCCGGCTGGCGCGGCGGCAACACTCGGGCCAATACTGCAATCAAGCCAACCATCAGCGCAGCCGACAACAGAAACACGACCGGCCACGTCGATAGCTGGGTGACGAAGCCTGCGACAGGACGGGCCAGCATGATGCCCAGCATCAGCCCACTCATCACGTTGCCAACCACTCGGCCCCTCGTCGCTGCAGGCGCCATGTGTGCGGCGTAAGGCACGAGAACCTGCACCGCAACCGTACCCAGGCCGATGCCGAGCGTCGCCAACAGAAACAAGGTGGCATGCCGCGCCAGGCCGGCGGCCAGGAGCGCCACGGCCGCCAGCCCCAGCAGCGCAAGGATCAAGCGGCGATTCTCAAGGCGGTCGCCCAGCGGCACGAGGAACAGCAGCCCCAGCCCGTAGCCGAGCTGGGTCAGGGTGACGGTCAGCCCCGCTACCTGCGGGCTGAGGCCTAGGGAGGCGCTGATGGGGCCTGCCAGGGGCTGTACGTAGTAGAGATTGGCCGCAGTCAGGCCGCAGGCTGTGGCCAGCACCAACGGCAGTCGCGCTGGCGCGCCAGCCAGGGCGCCACTCATGATTGCCCAGCGCGGCGAACGCTGGTGCGCGACAGGGCAGCCCAGTCCAGATGGCCTTCATCGTGCGCCAAGCTTTCGATATGGGCGTCGCGCAGCACGCTGGCCAGATGCAGCGGCACATTCACCTGTTCGGCCGCCGCCATCGCCAGCTTCACGTCCTTCAGGCCCAGCGCCAGCTTGAAACCCGCCGGCTCGAAGCGGTCAGCGGCAATGGCTTGCCCGTAACCCTTGTAGACGGGCGAGGAGAACATCGTGGACGTGACCAGGTCCAGGAACTCCCCCTTGTCGATGCCGTGGCCGCGCACAAGGGCAACGGCTTCGCTCATAGCTCCGATGGCAGTGGCAATCATGAAGTTTGCGGCCAGCTTGGCTGCATTGGCCTGTTCGGGTTTATCGCCCAGACTCCAGGTCTTCTGGCCAAGCACGTCGAACAGCGGCTGCACGCGCGCCAGCGTCCGCGCCTCGCCCGCGGCCAGGATGTTGAGCTGCCCAGCCTCGGCGACGTTCCCTCGTCCGAGCACAGGTGCAGCGACATAGCCCACGCCACGCGCGCGGTGCAGATCCGCCAGTTCGACAGCCAGCGCGACCGACACCGTGGCCATGTTGACGTGTATCGCGCCCGACCTGAGCGCCGCCAGGCCCCCTCCGTCCAGCACGGCCGCGCGCGTGGCTGCGTCATCGGCCAGCATCGATATCAACACGTCGGCATCAGTTGCGGCCTCAGT
The DNA here is from genome assembly GCF_043119405.1 of Achromobacter sp. 413638. Taxonomy (NCBI): domain Bacteria; kingdom Pseudomonadati; phylum Pseudomonadota; class Betaproteobacteria; order Burkholderiales; family Alcaligenaceae; genus Achromobacter; species Achromobacter sp. 413638. The sequence goes on along the minus strand of NZ_JBICCO010000028.1, from coordinate 11,990 downwards.
AGGGGTGGCCGCTTGCAGTCCGCCGAGGGCGACCAGCCTCGATGCGGGCTGCGGCGAGCGGTTCCAGCCGCGCACCGTATACCCGGCCTTGAGCAAATTGGAAGCCATCGGCAATCCCATCGTACCGAGGCCAAGGAAGGCGATTTTCATATGCATACTCCTTAATTTAATGGAAACGATCATTTCCTAAATCGACAAAAAAATTAGCTCAATGCCCCTAACGCGACATCGACCACTGCCTGCATCTCCTCACGACTGCGGCCGGTCTTGCCAACAACCCGCATGCCTTGCGTCAGACAGAGCAGCATTCGCGCTGCCGCCACAGGATCAATACGAGCGGGGATCGATCCGTCCCCCTGCCCCTGGCGAACGAGGTCAGCCACCATGGCTTCATTGCGCGCCAGTGCCGCTGCGATGTGACCGGCCACGGTCTTGTCGAACGCCGACAGCTCGACCGCGCTGCCCACGACTAGGCAGCCCCGCCGGCCTACCGCGCCATGGGAAGACTCGACATAGAACGCCAGCAAGCCGCGCAAGCGTTCCAAGCCAGTGCCGCCATCGCCCATGGCCAGACGCATCTTCTCGGTGCGCCTGCTGCGGTAGCGATCGAATGCGGCCAGGAAGAGCGACTGCTTGTCCTTAAACGCCTTGTAGAGGCTACCCTGGGCAAGACGCATGGCTCGGGTCAGGTCGCTGATGGAGGCGCCGTGGTAACCGTGTTCGCTGAACACGTGCACGGCTCGATCCAGCGCCTGATCGACGCTGAATTCGCGTGGGCGCCCTCTGCTGCGAGCAGCGGTGGGCTGGGAACGTCTGGAAATTGGCATGCTGTAGCAGTCGTTCAATTCGGAATCAATCGATTTCCAATATAGCACCTATCAGCCACTTGGCGCAGGACGTTACGCGCACCGGCGAGACGCACAGGTGCACATAAAATCGAAGCCATTCACCAATCAAAACTGGTGGACGTAGAACAGATTGACAACGTTGCCTGCGGCGGCATTCTCCACCTTCACGGGCAGATACAGGTTCACGTTGACGAAGTTGCGCGGGTCCAGAGTCCAGGAGACACCGGGCCCCAGATAGAGCTTCTTCTGACGTGTATTCGCCACACGCTGCCCATTGGTTCGGTTGTCGTGCAATTGCTGGAGATAGTAGCCGTTGATGCCCACGCGGAAGTTCGGCGCCACTGCCACCGAACTGGCGAAATTGATCCAGGCGGCGTCGCCGGCTTTGCCGTTGCGGAAATCGAAACCCTCCAGTTCTGGCACGTTGGCCGCCTTGTCGGCGCGGAAGTTATAGATGTAGTTGAGCCGCGCACTGATTTCCCAGTTTCGGGTGGGCAGTACGGTGAACGCCCAGTTTGCAATCGTCGACCAGTATCCAGCCCCCTGATTCAAGTCACGGTCACGATCGAACTTGCCAACCGGGACGATCACGTCGAATTCGAAGCGTTGCGAAAACACCGGACGGCCATCCCTCATCACGGGCAACATCTGGATGTAGGGGCCGAAGGTAACGTCGCCCAGGCCCAGACCGTTGTCGCTCAGCGTCGCCGGGCTGTTGTTACCGAACGACGAGTTCATGTTTATGACCGGGATGATGGTATTGAAACCCAGTACTCCACCGAACGGCTTGTAGGGAGTCACATAGACAATCTGATTCAGCAAAGAGGTGGTCTGAATACGCGGCTTGCGAAACGCCGGACTGTCATGGCCGTCGGCATCCTTGATGGCATCTAAGTCGGAATAATCCAAATATTGGACGAGCGCCCAGCCGGGCGTAGTGCGGGTGAATCCATCCAGAAAGCTCGTGCCGCCGGTGTTGAGGCCGGAAGTCAGTTGGACGGTTTGCGGCACGTTCGCCGCCCACGCCGGCATGGCGGCGAGCCCAAGCAAGAGGGCGAACGCGACACGATGGCGGCGTGGCGATGGGGCTGCAACGACGAACGCGGATTGCACGGCAGATTCTCCTGAACAGGACGGAGCGACCGAACGCCGGGAGAAATCAGAACGACGTGATGACGCTGCGCGCGATCTTGCCGTGCTTGAGTTCTTCGTACGCCTCGTTGATTTCCGAAATATTGATCTCTTGCGAGATCAGGTCATCCAGATTCAGCTTGCCTTGCAGATACAGCTCGGCATACATCGGGATGTCGTGCTTGATATTGGAAGACCCCATCAAAACACCCTGGATGCGTCGCTGCGAAGCGATGAACTCTTCCATCACCGAGATCTCGATCCGGGAGTTAGGCTTGTGCACACCGATCAGATACGCGCCACCACCCACGCGGGTCATGCGCAGCGCTTGTTCCGAGGTCTGCTTGAGCCCCACGACTTCAAAGGCGTGATCGACGCCACCTTGGGTCAAGGCAACCACTTGCTCCACAGGATCGACAGTCGACGAATCGATCACGTCCGTAGCGCCGAACTTCTTGGCCAGATCGAATTTTCCGGGTTGCACGTCGATCGCAATGATGCGTGTCGCGCCAGCAAGTTTCGCTCCGGAAATCACATTCAAGCCCACCCCACCAATACCGATCACCGCCACCGTGTCCCCCGGCTTGACCGCTGCGGTATTGATGGCGGCGCCGGCCCCGGTCACCGTCCCGCAACCCAGCACGCAGGCCTGTGGGAACGGGATGCTGTCGGGCACTTTGGCCAGTTGGTTTTCGTGGACCAGGGTCTTCTCGGCGAATCCAGCCGTGCCGAACACCGATGTCAAAGGCTGGCCTTCAAGCGTCAGGCGCGATGACTGATCAGCGGAGCGCATGGTCTCTTCAGGATGCTTGCACTGATACGTACGGCCGGCCAGGCAGGATTCGCAATGCCCACAGTACTGGATGAGGCAGGCGACGACATGGTCGCCCACGGCAAATTCGCGTACCTGCGGTCCGACCTCGACCACCACGCCCGCGACCTCATGTCCGAACACTGCAGGCATGGGGACACCGAATTCATGACTGGCGAAATGAAGGTCGGTGTGGCACAAGCCCGAAGCCTTCACCTCGACCAGCACCTCCCGGCCTTCCGGCTTGGCAATTTGTACGGTCTCGATCTCGAACTTGTCTCCGACGTGTTTGATCACTGCAGCTTTCATGTGTTTTCTCCCAGAGACACGATCAGAACGGATAAGCCGGGACGTCGTTGTCGATCGTCAGCCACTGCCAGTGGGTGTACTCCTCCCAGTCCGCAGGTCCGCCCACGCTCGTGCCGTTGCCGGATGCGCCGGTGCCACCGAACGGATTGACCACCTCATCGCCAACAGTCTGGTCATTGATGTGCACCATGCCGGCGTCGAGTTGCTGGGCCAGTGCTATCGCACGGCCTGTCGAACCGGACAGCACGCCTGCAGACAGACCGTACTCGGTGGCATTGGCTATTTCGACGGCCTCGTCGTCACTGCCGAAGGTGATGATGTTGATGACCGGACCGAACACCTCTTCGTCGTAGGCACGCATGCCCGGTTGGACATTGGAGAGGACCGTGGGGGCGTAAAACAACCCTTCATACGTTCCGCCTGCTTCCAGTTTGGCACCTGCCGCCACGGAGGCATCGACAATATCGATGACGTTCTTGATCTGGCGTTGGTCGATGATGGGGCCCAGCGCCACGGCCTCCTTCGCCGGATTGCCGGCCTTCAGCGCGCGAGCCTTTGCTACCAGGCGCTGGGTGAACGACTCGGCGATCGAGCGCTGCACCAGCACACGCCCTGTGGCCATGCAGATTTGACCCTGGTGGAAATAGGCGCCGAATGCGACGGCCGAGGCGGCTTTGTCGAGATCCGCGTCGTCGAGCACGATGAGCGGATTCTTTCCTCCCAGCTCCAGCGACACCTTCTTAAGGTGCTTGCCGGCGATTTCACCGATCTTGCGTCCGGCAGCCGTAGAGCCGGTGAAGGCGATCATCTGCACCCCCGGGTGCTCCACCAGCGTCTGTCCGGGTTCGGCAAAGCCGGGAAGCACATGCAGCACGCCCTTGGGCAGGCCGGCTCGCTCCAGGGCCGCCGCGACAACGATGCCGCCGGCGAAAGGCGTGCGCGGATCGGGCTTGAGCACCACGGCGTTACCGACAGCCAGTGCGGGCGCCACCGAGCGCAGCCCAAGGACAAGGGGGAAGTTGAACGGAGAGATCACGCCGACCACGCCCAGGGGGCGGCGGCGGGCGAAGCTGAGCCGGCCGGTCTTGCTTGGCAGCACTTGGCCCTGCGCCTGCAGGGGCATGGCGGCGGCTTGATAAAACAGGACGATCGCCTCGTTGATCTCATGACGCCCCTTGGCCTCGATGCCTCCCGTTTCACGGGCAACCAGCAGCGCGGCCTGCTCCGCCTCCTCCTCCAGAATCTGCCCGGCGCGACGCAGGACCGCCGCCCGATCTCGGGGTGCCATCGAGGCCCAGGCCTTTTGCGCCTTGCTGGCTTGCTCGATGGCAGCAACCGCGTCTTCGGCATTGGCCTGGCCCACCTCGTAGAGAAGTACGCCGCTGGCCGGCTCCGCCACCTTCAGGACGCCGCCGCGCGCGGGCACCCAATCGCCGTTGAATATTTTCCCGCTCCAATGCGAGCTGTCGGTCAGGCGGTAGGACGAGTCTTGTTTCATGGTGTCACTCCAATTTCTGTTTTTGGGGGAGCCCGTTGTCAGGCTCAACCGTCAGTAAGCCTGGATCTGCCGCAGTTCCGGCGGCCATTCTCCGGGCCACTTGTAGTGGTCCTTCATGATGCGGGCGCTGTATTCGAGGCAAATCTGCGTGGCGAGGCCCGGGTACTGGCGGTTCATCGCATCGATGATTTCCTGGCTGTCGTGAGCCTTGTACATCGCGTCCTGGAATGCCTTGATGTATTCACGGGTGAAGGCGATTGCGTCAGGGGAAACATCGGCGGCCGAGATCGCGTGGCCGGGAACGACGACTTCAGGGCCCAGGGCCTGCAGCTTGTCCAGCTCATCAAGCCACGCCTTGCGCATGGGCGGTGTCTTCGCATCCGCGATCCAGACATGCGCATGGGAAAACACGATGTCGGCCGCGACCAGGGTCTTGATCGAAGGTATCCAGACGCCCGTCGCCAGATCGGAATCACCGCGGGTCGGCCCAAGCACTTCGAGCCGTTGACCTTCGAGTTCAATAAACGGCTCGGACAGGCCCTGAACATTCACCGCTGTCGCGCTGCCGTTCTGGTGCAGGATCTGCTGGGTCCAATAGCCGATCTTGAACGGATAGGCCTTGTTGACCATCGCCGCGACCTCAGGCAACGCCACCACCTGGGCCTTGGGGAAAGCCTCATGAACTGCCGACAGACCCATGAAATGATCGGGGTGCATGTGGCTGATGTAGATGAATTTCAGGTCACGGCCGGTTTCGAGAATCTCTGCCACCAGTCGATGGGCATTCGAGAGCGTGAACTGCGAATCGATCAGGACCGCGTCATGCTTGCCATAGACGATGGCAGAGTTGACGCCGAAGCCCATATTGGCATCGCCGCCGTTGAACACCCTCACGTGAAGTGGCGCATTCTCAGGCGCCTGCACTGTAACGGCAGTGGGCAGGCTCAAGGATTGCGCGCCTGCGGCCAATGGGAGAATCAGAGCGCAGAATGCGAGACTACGTAGCCAGTTTTTCTTGGACATCGATCACGTCCTTCAATAGATCAGCAGAGAATTGAGAACAGGTGGTTCGAAGCGAAAGAGCGGGCAGATAGTCCTGCCCGTTATCGCGGACCACTGGCCCGAATTGCACGTCTTGCGCTCAATGGGCAGTCTGTCCACCATCGACCAGGTACACCTGGCCGGTGGCGAAGCTCGCCGCGGGCGAGCACAGGAAGAGCACCATGCCTGCGAGTTCTTCGGGCTCTGCGGGGCGACCGATCGGGCTGTTGGCCATCAGGTTGCGCTTGAACTGCGGATCATCGAGCCAGCGCTTGGTCATTGGCGTCGCAACCAAACCAGGGGCCAGGGCATTCACTCTTATTCCCTGGGCGGCATAGTCCAGCGCCGCCGCCCGGGTCAGTCCGATGACACCGTGCTTGGCCGCTACATACGGCGCCATTCCCGGATCGGCTACGACACCCGCCACCGAGGCGGTATTGACGATAGCGCCGCCGCCACTGGCGAGCATGGCCGGGATCTCGTACTTGAGGCATAGGAAGACGCCTTTCAGATCGACGCCAAGGATGCGGTCGAAGTCCTGCTCGCTCTGCTCGGCCAGGGGCTTGGTCGGCGGCAGGAGCCCCGCATTGTTGAAAGCGACATCGAGTCGCCCATGCTTGGCCACAGTGGCAGCGACGAGCGCCTCGACAGATGCCGCCTTGGACACGTCGGTTTCGATGAACGTGGCGCTGCCACCCGCGTCAGCGACAAGCTGCGCGGTCTCGGCTGCACGCTGATCAACGTCGCCCAGCACCAGCGTTGCACCTTGCTCGGCGAACGCCAGCGCGGTGGCTCGCCCGATCCCTGTGGACGCGCCGGTAATCAGCACGATCTTGCCGGAGTAGTCCAGAAGATTCTTATTTGTCATATCCGTAGGCCCCTGCAATGACGGTTGGAGTAACAGGCAGCGTGATGGCAGGCCGTGGTCAGTTGCGCCGCGAGGCGTACCCTTCAGGAAGTTCGGCCGGGCCGCAGGCCACCACCGTCTCGTCATCCACACCGGCATCCTCGACGAAGGTCAAGGTGGCGAACTCGTCGATGACCAGTTTCGGGTAGGTCGGCCCGTTGTCGCGGTATTGCTTGATTTGGTCCAGGTGGTCGTTCTGGAAGCAAACGGTCTTCTCAGGTTCGCGCGCGATCCACTGCGGGAAGAAGATCACGCCGTGGACAAAGCGCTCGGCAAAGTTGACGGCAACGCTCACCGTCGTCCCGGTCGGCTCGTCCCAGGAGACCTTGCAGATGTCGTCGGACAGCCGCACCAAGTGCACCAACTGGTCGCGCACCCAACGCCCACCCACCATGCCGCTGTGGATGCGGTAGTCGATCGTGCGATCATTCTTGATGTACATCTCGTACTGCCAACCGTTGTCGTAGGTATAAATGAAGTGCTTACCCACGAAGTTCTTGAGTTGCTCGGGTTTGGTGGATTCAAAATTCTCAGTCATGATCTTTCGCCTTGTACGCCTTGAAATCAGTAGGTTGCGACATAGAAATCATTCGCATGTTAGTCTTCTGAAAGTGAGATGAGAAAGACTTGCTTTCTCTTAATCCATGCTTTTGAAGTCTTAATAAAGTGGAGGACTAAGACCTTGGAACTGCGTCACCTGCGCTATTTCATAGCGATCGTCGAGGCCGGAACCTTCACCCGTGCGGCGGAGCGTCTTCACACTGCGCAACCCTCCCTGAGCCGGCAGATTCGCGACCTTGAAGATTTCCTTCAGGTTGCGCTTTTCGAGCGATCCACCCGAAGCGTCAAACTCACCGAGGCAGGCACAGTCTTCCTGAATGAGGCTCGCCTGGTGCTCGCTCAGGCTGAGCGGGCCATCGACACAGCACGGCGAGCCGCAGGGGCCCAGCAATTCCACCTGACCGTGGGAGTGCTGCAGGGCGTTGAACTTGGCAAGCTGGTGAGCGTCATCAACACGCTGCACATCACGTCTCCCAAGATCGAACTGACATTGCAAAGCCGATCCTCACCCGAGCTGATCGATGAAGTCATTGAGCGCAAAGTCGATCTGGCCTTCATCCGTCCATCGGCGCAGAGTAAGGGACTGCACTTGCGCACTGTTCGCCAGGAGAAGCTCGTTGTGGCTCTACCCAAAGGGCACAAGTTCGCCAGTCGGCGCACCGTGAAGCTCGGACAACTGCGTCACGAGCCTTTCATTGGCATTCCGTACGAATTCGCGCCCGTTCTTGTCGACGCAGTGCAGGCACTGCTTCGAAGCCTGGGCCTGTCTCTCAAGTGGGCCTACGAGGCCGAGAATGTGCTGATGGCGATGTCGCTCATCCGCTCGGCCGGTGCGGTGTGCCTGCTGCCTGAATCGTATATCGCGATGCTCCCGCAAGGCGTCGTCGCGGTGGAGCTTGCCGAAGCCAGCCCCACGCTGGAACTGGCAATGGCCTGGCACCCTGGAAACCAATCACCCGCGCTAATGGCTTTCGTCAAGGCGTTCGGCGAGCCGGCAAGGTCAGCGCATGAGAAGCCGTAGACGCAAGATTTCAGCGAAGCTGCACCGCCAGGCCTAGCATTTCACAACGATGTCGCTGCCGCGGTCATCCACCCAGTTTTTTCCAACACATCCCTTGAGAGGTAGTCGCCATGAAAGCAATCCGACTGAACCAGCCCGCAGGCCTTGAACGCCTTGAGGCAGTAGACCTGCCAGACCCCGGTGCTCCCGGGCCGGGCGAAGTGCGGGTGAAGGTCAAGGCCAGTTCACTGAACTTCCATGACCTCGCCGTGGTTCTCGGTCACATGCGCACGGCCGATGGCCGTATCCCCTTGTCGGATGGCGCCGGTGTCGTCGAAGCGGTGGGGCCCGGCGTCACCGAGTTCGCACCAGGCGACTCCGTCGTTTCGACATTCTTCCCCGGATGGCTGGATGGTGTGCCCCTGGTGGCAGATTTCTCCACGACGCCGGGTGATGGCATCGATGGCTATGCGAGGGAATGCGTGGTGGCCCCCGCCAGCTCGTTCACCCATGCTCCGCGCGGCTATAGCCATGCCCAGGCCGCGACACTGACCACTGCGGGCGTCACGGCATGGCGTGCGCTGGTTGTCGATGGTCATCTCAAGGCAGGCGACACCGTGCTTCTGCTCGGCACAGGTGGCGTATCGATCTTCGCCTTGCAATTGGCGAAATCGATGGGCGCGACCGTGATCCTCACTTCCTCATCCGATGAAAAGCTCGGCAAGGCCCGGGAGCTGGGCGCCGACCACACGATCAATTACCGCCAGGTCCCCGAGTGGTCGAAAACCGTGCTGGAGATCACCAACGGACGCGGGGTTGATCACGTCGTCGAGGTCGGCGGCGCGGGCACACTCGCCCAATCCATTGGGGCGGCGAAGGTTGGCGGCCACATTGCCCTGATCGGCGTGCTCACAGGCGCCGCTGGCCCCGTTCCCACCGCCGCATTGATGGCAAAGCAGATTCGCCTGCAGGGGCTGATCGTCGGCAGTCGCCGCCATCAGATCGACCTGGTCCGCGCGATCGATGCCGGTGGCATTCACCCGGTCATCGATCGCTCTTTTGATCTGACCGAACTGAGCGATGCTTTTTCGTTTCAAAAGGACGGCAAGCATTTCGGCAAGGTTGGCGTGACGATTGGATAACAGAACCACGCCGAGACGCATTGGATGTGCTGGGCGCGACGCGGATGCTCCGGCGTTAGCTGCCCAGGCTTCAGTTCCAGATCACCCTCAGGTGTAAACCGGATCGGATTTACATGTGTATGCACTCCGGCTACAATTTCGGGTTACCACGATATCTGGTTACCGGAAACCCATTGCCGACGTCTACGCGCTTTGCTGTCGCCATTCACATCCTCTCTGGCATCGCCCTGCACCAGGGGCAGGTCGTTCGTTCCGAGGACTTGGCCCGCAGCGTCAATACCAACCCCACCACTGTGCGCCGCATTCTCGGCGCACTGTCCGATGCCGGCTTGACGCGCGGCCAGATGGGGCAAGGCGGCGGTGCCCTGCTGGCCAAGCCGGCCAGCAAGATCACGTTGCTGGACATCTACAAGGCCGTGGAAGAGCCACAGTACTTCGCGCTGCACCGATCCAAACCTGATCCGTCATGCTACGTCGGCCGCTACATCATCCCGGTATTGGAAGAGCAGTTCGACGAGTTCACCAAGGCGATGGAGAAGCTCCTGTCGAAAACGACGCTGGCGGACGTCGTAAAGAAGGTCGAGGCACATGCCGGATTTGCCTTCGTTCCCCCGGGCCTTGACGGCGCTACCGGGCCGATCTGAAGCCGTCCATCCAAAGGCGGCGCCCGTCGCCACACCTGCTGCCAGGTAGGCGGTAGGTTTGCGAGCCGAACGCCAACCTCCGGTGCTGCACGGCTTGTCGATGCAACCCTTTCCGCTCCACACCTTGATGGCCTGACACTCGAATCAGCCGGGCGAGGTATCGCGCTCCGGCCTGATAGCAACCACATCGTCTTGCTTCATCGGCGAGCCCGTTCATCGCGCTTCGAAGTCCGCGCGCAGGCCAACCAAGCAGCGCGTCATCAACGGCGCACCAAGCAGCGCGTCATCAACGGCGCACGACGCACAGCGCGCAACAGACCATTCCGAAGACGCGATCCTGATCCTCATGCTGAACATTGCGCGCCTTAGTGTATCTATGTATGGTACATTAATTCTTTAACACCCCAGGAGTACGTCAATGAGTGATATCAGGATTCAAGTGGCCGTCGTCTATCACAGCGGGTATGGGCACACCGCCAAACAAGCCGAAGCGGTCGCGGCGGGCGCTGGCGCGGTGGCTGGCGTCGATGCGCTGTTGGTACATGTCGATGGCGCAAACGCACCGTGGGAAGACCTCGAACGCGCCGACGCCATCATCTTCGGCGCCCCGACTTACATGGGCGGCCCTTCGGCTCAGTTCAAAGCCTTCCTGGATGCAACGTCGCAGAAGGTGTTTGCGGCAGGCTTCAAGTGGAAGGACAAGGTGGCCGCGGGCTTCAGCAACTCGGCCTCCCGCTCGGGCGACAAGCTCGCCACGCTGGTCCAGATTGCGCTCTTCGCAGCGCAGCAAGGCATGCACTGGGTCAGCCTTGGCCTGCCGCCGGCCAACAATTCAAGCACGGGCTCCGAGCAGGACTTGAACCGTCTCGGCATCTTGACCTGCCCCCTCCCAGCCGTACCAGCGTAATGGCAGCGAAGTCCGTCAACTTGGAGAATGACGGACATGAGAAAGAGCAGATTTACCGAGGAGCAGATCATCGGTTTCATCAAGCAGGCCGAGGCCGGTTTGCCGATCAAGGATCTGTGCCGCAAAGGCGGCTTCAGCGACGCGACCTTCTACAAATGGCGTGCCAAGTACGGTGGGATGGACGTGCCCGACGCCCGGCGGCTGCGTGAACTCGAGGCCGAGAACAACAAGCTCAAGAAGCTGTTGGCAGAGGCCCATCTGGACATCCACGCGCTGAATACGGCCTTCGGGGTAAAGCGCTAGCCCCACAGGCCAAGCGCGCGGCCATCGCCACCATGATCGAGCAATGCGATCTGAGCGAGCGGCGCGCCTGCAGGCTTGTGGGGCTCTCCCGCGACAGCTACCGCCACCCACCCGAGACCGATGCCATGACCCAAGAGCTCAGCAGCAAGATCGTCGAGATCGCGCATGCACGCCGGCGCTTCGGCTATCGGCGCATCCACGACATGCTGCGCCCGCACTTCCCGGCTGTGAACCACAAGCGCGTCTACCGCCTGTACAGCGCCGCCAACTTGGCGGTGCGCAAGCGCAAGAAGGTCAAACGCCCCGCCAACGAACGCGTGCCGCTGCAACTGGCCACGACGGTCAATGAGGTGTGGAGCATGGACTTCGTCAGCGACAGCCTGAGCACGGGACGGCGCATCAAGTGCTTGACCGTGGCCGATGACTTCAGCCACGAGTGCGTGAGCATCTCGGTGGACTGGGGAATCTCGGGGCAATACGTTACGCGACTGCTGGATCAAGCGGCCGTGTTCAGGGGCTACCCGCAGGCCGTGCGCACCGACAACGGTCCGGAGTTCACCAGCCGGGCCTTCATGGGCTGGGCGCAGGCCCACGGCATCCGTCACATCCTGATCGAGCCGGGACGCCCCATGCAGAACGGCTACATCGAGAGCTTCAACGGCAAGTTCAGGGACGAGTGCCTGAACGAGCAGTGGTTCGAGACGCTGCAGCAGGCCCGGTCGGCCATCACGCTCTGGCGCCAGGACTACAACGAGGTCCGCCCGCATAGCAGCTGCGGGCGAATGCCACCGGCCAAGTTCGCCGAGGGGGGGGGGGGGGGGGGGGGGGGGGGGGGGGGGGGGGGGGGGGGGGGGGGGGGGGGGGGGGGGTGGTGGGGGGGGCGCGGGG
>NZ_JBICCO010000027.1:0-77067 GCF_043119405.1 Achromobacter sp. 413638 | reverse complement strand
GGGGGGGGGGGGGGGGGATGGGTTGGTTGGGGGGGGGGGGGGGGGGGGGGGGCGGGGGGGGCCCCCCCCCCGCGCCTCTTCCTGGCGGTCGAAAAGAACCGCCTGCCGGCCTTGCGCGACACGCTGGCCGGCTGGCGGCTGCTGCCGCTCTACGCCAGCCGGCGCTACGTGCTGCTGCAAGTCGAAAGCGGCGCCGTCGCGGCGCGCGATGACGCCGCTCGGGAAGCGCCGGCCGCCATCGCCGCGACCGGCCTGGCGGCCAATCCGCCGTCCCCGGCGCCCTGACGCGCGCTCAGCGCCCGCGCGCCACGCACATCAGGCTCAGGATCTCGAACATGATCTGCGCGCCGGCGTGCGCGGTGTTGGCGGTGGCGTCATAGGCCGGCGCCACCTCCACCAGATCGCCGCCGGCGATGTTCAGCCCCGCCAGCCCGCGCAGCATGGCCTGCGCCTCGCGCACCGTCACGCCGCCCACTTCCGGCGTGCCGGTGCCGGGCGCGAAGGCGGGATCCAGACAGTCGATGTCGAACGACACGTAGACCGGCGCGTCGCCCACCACCTCGCGCGCCTTGGCCACGATGGCGTCCACGCCCAGCTGGGGAATGTCCTCGGCATGGATCACGGTCATGCCCGAGGCGTAGGAAAACTCCCACAGATACTCGGCCGCGCCGCGGATGCCGATCTGGATGGTGCGCGTGGGATCGAGCACGCCGTCGAGCACGGCCTGGCGGAACGGGCCGCCGTGATGGAAGCGGCTGCCGTCGAACGGCCCGCCAGTGTCGCAATGCGCGTCGAAGTGGATCAGCGCCAGCGGCCGCTCGCGGCCCAACGCCCGCAGGATCGGCAAGGTCACCGAATGATCGCCGCCCGCCGACAGCGGGATCACGCCGGCCTGCTGGATATGCCGGTAGATGGCCTCGATGTCTTCGTGCGACTGGTCCAGGCTGAAGCGGCTGCGCATCGGCACGTCGCCGATGTCGGCCACGCGCAGCTGGGTCACGGGCGTGCATTTCAGGACGTGGTTGTAAGGGCCGACGCGCTCGATCGCGCGCAGGGCGCGCGGCCCGAAGCGACAGCCGCTGCGGTTGCTGGCGCCCAGGTCCATCGGCACGCCCAGCAGCGCGACCTCCAGGTCGCCGAATTCGGGCCGGCTCCAGTCCATCGCCCGGGCCGGCGCGTCCAGCAGCGTGGGCATGCCGGCATAGGGCGCCATGCGCGTGCCGCTGTCGTTGATCACATTGGCCGCGATGGCGCGGAAATGCGGATCGTGGATCTCGGCCTCGTTGGCGCCGCCGAAGCGCTCGCGCAGCGCCTGCAATTTTTCGGGCGTGAAAGTCATGTCTTGCTCCTGCTTGATGAAAACTCAGTCGGCCCGGGCCGGGGCGCGCGCGCCATCCAGGCTCGCGGGCGCGTCGGCGCGGGTCGCCAGGCTGATCACGACCAGGCTGGCGAGGCTGACGGCCAGGCTGACGTAAATGGGCGTGTTGGCGTCCAGGCCGTCCTTGATCATGAAAACGATGGCCGCGCCGCAACCGAGCAACATGCTGGCGATGGCGGCCGGCGTGGTGGCGCGGCGCCAGTAGATCGCGCCCAGCAGGGGCACCAGCATGCCGCCCACCAGCAGGTTGTAGGCGCAGGTCAGCGCGCTGAGCACATCGTCCACCGCCAGCGCGATGCCGACGGCCGTGAAACCCGCGAGCAGCGTGATGAGGCGGTGCGAACTCACGTTCTCGAAGCGGCGGCCGCCGCGCAGCGCGGGCAGCAGGTCTTCCGCCAGCACGGTGGAGGTCGCCAGCATGGCGGCGCTGGCCGTGGACATCATGGCCGCGAGCGCGGCGGCGATGACTAGGCCGCGGATGCCGTCGGGCAGGCTGGCCTGCACGATGGCGGCGAAGGCGTTGTTGGGATTGTCCAGATCGGGCAGCAGCACCTTGGCGGCCATGCCGATCAACGCGCCGGCCAGACCATAAAGCACACAGTACACCCCGGCCACGCTGCCGGCGACGCGCGCCACGCCCGTGGTGCGGGCGGTGAACACACGCTGCCAGATGTCCTGGCCGATCAGGATGCCGAAGAAATAGATGACGAAGTAGGTGGCGATGGTGCTCCAGCCGATGGTGGTGAAGTCGAAGCTGGCGGCCGGCAGGCGCGCGACCAGCTGGTCCCAGCCGCCCACGCGCATGATGCAGATCGGCAGCAGCACGAACATCAGGCCCACGGTCTTGATCACGAACTGCACGATGTCGGTCAGCGTCAGCGACCACATGCCGCCCACCGCCGAATAGATGACGACCACGCCGCCCCCCAGCAGCACCGCCGCCCAGAAGGGCAGGTCGAACAATACGTGCATCACCGTGCCGGTGGCGATGACGGACGTGGCGGCCAGCATCAGCGCGTAGGCCATCATCACCAGCGCGCTTACGCGGCGCGTGGCCGGGCTGTAGCGCCGCTCCAGCACCTGGGTCACGGTATAGATGCGCAGCTTGAGCAGCGGCTTGGCCAGGAACAGGTTCAGCACCACGATGCCCGCGCCCAGCGCCGCGCACAGCCAGAAGCCGGAAATGCCGTGGACATAGCCCAGGCGCACCGTGCCGACGGTGCTGGCCCCGCCCAGCACCGTGGCCGCCATGGTGCCCATGTAGAAGCCGGGCCCCAGGTTGCGCCCCGCCACCAGGAAGTCTTCCTGCGTCTTCGCGCGCCGCATGCCGTACCAGCCCAGCAACAGCATCGCGCCCATGTAGATCACGACTACGCCTATGTCCAAGTACATGTCCGCCCCTCGATTCGTTTCCGGCGCGCGTCCAGGGCGCGCCATGTGGTCTTGATGCCATTCACAGGCGTCGCGCGAAACACCGATGCGTATAAAAGTGAACTTCCGCGCAGCCTGCTTTCCAGCCACCGCAAGCCTGATTTCCACGCTTTTCGACGTGGGACTTTCATGCCTGCAAGGCCCGATGGAATAATAGAAATCACGCAATTCCCGATCCATATCTCGTTCGCTCAACAAGCATCGATCAATATCAATGTTTCATAGGTGATTACCCTATGCTGTCCACCGTTACCGATCTGGATCTCAGGCTGATCAGGGTGTTCCTGGCCATCGTCGACGCCGGCGGCGTATCGGCCGCGCAGGACGTGCTGGGCGTGGGCCAGTCCACCATCAGCAGCCAGCTCGCCACGCTGGAGACGCGGCTGGACTTCCGCCTGTGCGAGCGCGGCCGGGGCGGCTTCCGGCTGACGGCCAAGGGCCAGCGTTTCGCCCGGCTGGCGCGCGGCGCGCTGACCTCGCTGAACAACTTCACCGCCGAGGCCCGCAACATGCATCGCCAGCTGGTCGGCAGCCTGACGCTGGGCCTGATCGGCAACGCCACGCTGGAACAGAACGGGCTGATCGCACGCGCCATCGCCCGCTTCCGGCAACGCGACGAAGCGGTGCGGCTGTCGCTGCTGATCCGCGGCCCGCGCGAACTGGAAGAGCTGATCCTGAAGGACGAAATGCAGGTGGCGGTGGGCTATTTCCTGCACCGCGTTCCGATGCTGGACTACGCCACGCTGTTCCAGGAGCGCCAGGTGGCCTATTGCGGCGCGGGCCACGCGCTGGCGGCCCGCGCCGGCAGCCTGGGCCCGAGCGACGTGGCCGAGTCGGACTGGACCTGGCGCACCTATCCGCTGCCCGAGGCCTCCTTCGCGGGCCTGCCGCGCCGCATTACCTCCGAGGCCGACAACATGGAGGCCGCCGCGGTGCTGATCCTTTCCGGCGCGCACCTGGGCTACCTGCCCGAGGCCTATGCCGCGCCCTATGTGCAGGCCGGCCTGCTGCGGCCTCTGAATCCGGCGCTGTTCCATTACGACGTGGACATCACGCTGGTGGCCAAGAAGCGCCCCCACCTGAACGAGATCACGGCGGCCTTCCTGGAGGACATGCGCGCAGCGCTTGCGCTGCCACAGCCATGAAGCGCCTGGGTTAAGCTCGGGACGCGGCGCTGCCTGCCAGGCCCGCCGCGCATCCCGAACACGAGGCCCGCATGTCGACCACCGCCACCCTGAATGCCAACGCTCCCGCCCCCCGCCGCATGACCGTGCCCGCCTTCCGCGCCCGCAAGGGCCAGGAACCGCTGGTCATGCTGACCGCGTACACGGCGCGCATGGCCGAGCTGCTGGATCCCTGCTGCGACGCGCTGCTGGTGGGCGACAGCCTGGCGCAGACCATCTACGGACTGCCATCCACCGTTCCCGTCACGCTGGACACCATGATCGCGCACGGCGCGGCCGTGGCGCGCGGCGCGCGTACCGCGCTGGTGGTGGTGGACATGCCTTTCGGCAGCTACGAAGCCAGTCCCGAGCAGGCCTTCGCGTCGGCCTCCCGCGTGCTGAAGGAAACGGGCGCGGCCGCCATCAAGCTGGAAGGCGGCGAGGCCATGGCCGCCACGGTCGCCTTCCTGTCGGCGCGCGGCATCCCCGTGATGGGACACGTGGGCCTGACGCCGCAGGCGGTGAACATCCTGGGCGGCTACGGCGCGCGCGGACGCGGCCATGCCGAGCAGGCCAAGATCGCGGCCGACGCCGAAGCCATCGCCGCCGCCGGCGCCTTCGCGGTGGTGGTCGAGGGCGTGGTGGAACCGCTGGCGGCATCGATCGCCGCCAGCCTGTCCTGCCCCGTGATCGGCATCGGCGCGTCCGCGTCATGCGACGGACAGGTGCTGGTGGTGGATGACATGCTGGGCATGTTCGAGCGCACCGCCCGTTTCGTGAAGCGCTACGACACACTGTCCGAACGCATCCAGGCCGCGGCGCGGACCTATTCCGAGGAAGTGAAGGCCCGGCGCTTCCCGGGCCCCGAGCATCTGTACGAAGCGCCCAAGGCCTGAGCCGGGCCAACGCCGCGACTTGCCCGATCCGCCACCGGCATCAGGCGCGCGGCCACAGCAACGGAAACAGCGCGTGCTCCAGCGGCGCGCCCGCCGGCAGCTCCTGCTCCAGCCCCGGAAACTCCGGCGAGGTCCGCCAGGCGCGCGGTGCATGCCGCATGTCCTCGCCCAGGAAGCGCACCGAGAACGCGCGCCGGCGTCGGTCTCCGCCCACGCCGCCGGACGCGTGCAGCGTCAGCATATGGAAGAACACGGCGTCGCCCGGCTCCAGCTCCCAGCCCAGGATGCGCCAGCGCGAGCGGTCGGCCTCGATGTCGGGCAGATCCGCCAGGCTGCCTTCCGGAAACCACCTGGCCTGGTTGTCCAGGAAGGTGCGCGGCATCAGCCAAGGCCCCAGGTGCGAGCCCGCCACGAACTCCAGCGTGGCCTCGCGCGCGACCGGATCCACCGGCATCCACATGCTGCAATTCATGCGCCCTTCCACGTTGTAATAGGGCTGGTCCTGGTGCCAGGGCGTGCGCTGGCGCGTGTTGGGTTCCTTGACGAGCAGATGGTCGTGATAGAGCCGCGCCGGCCCGCCGCCCATCAGCTGCGAGGCCACCGAGCCCACGCGGCTGTCGAAGATGAATCGCCGGTATTCGTCGTTGTCCCGCCAGTTGCAGAAGTCCTCGAAGAACCAGCCGGGATCGTCGGGCCGGCTGGCCACCTTGGCGCGCGGACTGGGCGCGTCCAGGTTCTTCTGGATGCCGCGCGTCAGCAGCTCGACTTCCGGCGCGGTGAACAGCTGCCGCACACAGAGCGCGCCGTCGCGCTGGAAGGCCGCGATGTCCTCGGCCGGCAGTTCGAATTCATGGCGATGCATGGTCACTCCTCCTTGTCATCATCATAGTCAGGCCGCGATGCGCCGCCCGCGCGCCGACGCATCGCGGACAGCCAGAGATAGGCCGCCGACAGCAGCGCGAGCCAGCCCAGGCCCACATACAGCGCGCCGCGCGTATCCTCGAACGCGGCCAGCACCGCGAACACGAACAGCATGAAGACGACGGCGCAGCGCTGACCCCAGGGCCACAGCGGCACGGGAAAGGCCAGCTCGGCGGCGGCCGGGCCCAGGCGGCGACGCATGGCCAGCTGCGACAGCAGGATCATCAGCCACACCCAGACCACGGAAAAGGTCACGATGGCCGCCAGCTTCATGAACAGGCCGTCGGGCAACAGGTAATTGAGCGCCACGCCCACGAGCAGGCCCGCGCCCATCACCGCCACCGTCATCCAGGGCACACCGAAGCGCGACACCCGCGCGAAGCCGGCCGGCGCCTGGCCGTTCAGCGCCATGCCGTAGAGCATGCGCCCGGTGCTGAAGATATCGCTGTTGACCGCCGAGATCACAGCCGAGATCACCACCAGGTTCAGCACGTCCGCGGCCGCCTTGATGCCCAGGCTGCTGAATATCTGCACGAAGGGGCTGCCTTGCGTGCCGATCTTGCTCCAGGGGAAGATCGCCATCAGCACCAGCAGAGTCAGCACGTAGAACAGCAGGATGCGCAGCGGCACCGAATTGATCGCCTTGGGAATGACGCGCCGGGGATCGCCGGCCTCGCCCGCAGCCATGCCGATGACCTCCACGCCGCCGAAGGCGAACATCACCACCGTGAAGGACGCGATCATGCCCTCGATGCCGTTGGGAAAGAAGCCGCCGTGCTGCCACAGGTTGGCCAGGGCCGGCGCCGTGGCGTCCGCGTCGCCGATGCGCATGCCGCTGAGCAGCACCGCCGCGCCGCCCGCGATCAGCGCCAGGATCGCCACGACCTTGAGCAGGGACAGCCAGAACTCCAGCTCGCCGAACACCTTCACGCTGCACAGGTTCAAGCCGCCGATGCAGAGCACGATGCCCAGCACCCAGATCCAGCGCGGCGTGTCCGGATACCAGAAGCCCATGTACACGCCGAACACGGTGACATCGGCCAGACAGACCATCAGCATGGAAAAGGCATAGCTCCAGCCGGTCAGGAAACCCAGGTACGGCCCCAGGTAGCGCGTCGCGTAATGGCCGAAGGAGCCAGGCACCGGATGGCGCACCGCCATCTCTCCCAACGCGCGCATGGTGAAGAAGATGGCCGCGCCGCCGATCAGGTAGGCTAGCAGCACCGACGGCCCCGCGCGCTGTATGGCGGCGGCGGAACCATAGAACAGGCCGGTTCCGATCGCCGAGCCCAGCGCCATGAAGCGCACATGCCGCGCGCTCAGGCCACGGCGCAAGCCTGTCTGCTCATCCATGGATATCCCCATTTTTTGGTATTGGTCTGCCCGGCGATATCTATACTTGTATAGTCAAGTTCGGGACAACATGACGTAATCCCTAACCCGGCGTCCAATCCCGGGCTATCCGAGGCAAGCGTCCGAACTTCCACGGATTGAACCCATTAGAATCAGACGAATCCAATCCTGATGCCCGCCCCCATGCCCGATCCGCTGCCCCTGCAAGACGCCATCGCCGACGCGATCAGCACCGCGACGCGCGGGGCCGGCCGCGTCAACATCCTGGTGGCCGGCAAGACGGGCGTGGGCAAGAGCACGCTGATCAACGCCGTGTTCCGTGGCGAGCTGGCGCGCACCGGCGCGGGCAAGCCGGTGACCTCGACGACCCAGGAATTCACCCGGCCCGGCCATCCGCTCACCATCATCGACACGCGCGGCCTGGAAGTAGCCGACTACGAAGCCTCGCGCCGCGAGCTGGACGCGCTGATCCGCGAGCGCGGAGCCGCCGCCGATCAGGAACGCCACATCCACATCGCCTGGCTCTGCATCCAGGACAGCAGCCACCGCGTCGAAGACGCGGAGATCGCGCTGTGCAACATGCTGGCGGACGCCGGCATTCCCGTCATCACGGTGCTGACCAAGGCCCGCAAGAACAGCCCGTTCGCCGACACCGCGCGCGAGCTGCTGCCGCGCGCCCGGCAGGTGGTGCCGGTGCGCGCGCTGCCCGAGCGCATCGACGAGCTGGACGCGGATCTGCCGCCCATGGGGCTGGACGAGCTAATCGCCGCCACCGCCCAGGCCATCCCCGAGGCGCAGCAGCGCGCCTACGCCAATGCGCTGTCCACCCGCAACAAGCAGGCGCTGGAAGTAAAAAAAAAGCGGGCTGAGATCGAAGTGAACATCGCCGCCGGCCTGGCCGCGTCGGCCGCCGCCGCGCCCATCCCGTTTTCCGACGCCTTCGCGCTGGTGCCGATCCAGGTCGGCATGATCGCCAAGATCGGCATCACCTTCGGCATGGAGCTGGACACGGCGGCCATCACCACGCTGGTCACGTCCACGCTGGGCGCCTCGGCCGCCACGCTGATCGGCCGCTCGGTGGTGTCCAGCCTGCTCAAGCTGATCCCGGGCGCCGGCAGCGCGGCCGGCGGCACCATCGCCGCCACCACCGCCGCCACCCTCACCAAGCTGCTGGGCAACGCCTACGTGGCGGTGCTCTACGACTTCTGCCAGCGCCATCCGGGCAAGGACATCGACACCGCGATGATCGCGCAGGCGCTCAAGCAACGCGTGGGCTTCGGCCGAGGCTGAACACCGCGCCGGATAGGCGTACTTTTTCGCAACAGTTGGACGGCCTTCGCAATAATGCGCAGGCTTTTGGCATTTTCATATGCGGGATAAATATTTGGCTTCCGCAGACGTAAAGCCATATATCCCGTCATGTTTTCATGCCAGCCGCAGCGGCGGCCCATGCCGGAAGACCGGCCATAAGCTATGACCATCGCGAATTCGGACGTCATGTACAGGCACCTGGTGCAGGGTGTCGAGGACTACGCCATCTATATGCTGTCTCCGGACGGCACCGTCGCCAACTGGAACGCCGGCGCCGAACGCACCAAGGGCTATGCGGCCGACGAGATCGTCGGCCAGAATTTCTCCTGCTTCTATACCCCGGAAGACCGGGCCTCGGGCCTGCCGCAAGCCGGACTGGCGCGGGCCCGCGACCGGGGCAAGTTCGCCGCCGAGGGCTGGCGCGTGCGCAAGGACGGCACCCTGTTCTGGGCCAGCGTGGTGATCGACGCGATCCACGGCGACGGCGGCGAACTGCTCGGCTACGCCAAGATCACGCGCGACGAGACCGAGCGCCGCATGCAGGAACAGCAGCTGCTGCGCGCCAAGGAAATGACCGAGCGCTACAACGCCGAGCTGGGCTCGCTGTCGAGCTTCCTGGACGCGGTGATTTCGCAGATCCCTTCCTGCGTGCTGGTGATGGACGCGGTGTCGCGCCGGATCGTGCTGGCCAACCGCCAGGTGCAGGCCATGTTCGGCGTCGACCGCGCCGACATGCGCGGCCGGACCATGCAGGAATGCCTGCCGGAACAGGCCTGCGCCTTCTTCGAGCGGCTCTGCAATGATGCGCTGCGCTCGGACGGCGCCATGCGCGAAGAGGAAGAGGAGCTGTCCACCACACTGGGCCCGCGCTCGCTGCGTACCAAGACGCTGGTGTTCCACAACAGCGATCCGCGCTCGCGCTATGTGCTGCTGATCGCCGATGACGTCACCGACGAGAACGCCGCCCATGCGCAGGTGCGCTACATGGCCCACCACGACACGCTGACCGGCATGCCAAACCGGCGCCTGTTCCGCGAACAGATGCTCAAGGCGCTGAACGCGGCCAGCGACGGCCGAGCCACCGCGGTGCTGTGCCTGGACCTGGACAACTTCAAGAGCGTCAACGACACGCTGGGCCACCAGTTCGGCGACGAGCTGCTGCGCCTCCTGGCCAAGCGCCTGCCCAAGGTCCTGCGCGAACAGGACACGCTGGCGCGGCTGGGCGGCGACGAGTTCGCCGTGGTGCTGCCCAACATCGAGCAGACCGAGGACGTGCGCCGCATGGCGCAGCGCCTGGTGGACGCCGTGCGCGCGCCGTTCGAGATCGACGGCCACACCGTGCCGGTGACGGTCAGCATCGGCATCGCCGTGGCCGACACGCCGGAATGCACCGCCGACCACCTGCTGCGCTACGCCGACATGGCGTTGTACGAGGCCAAGCGCAACGGCCGCAACGGCATGGCCTTCTTCAAGCCCGAGATGGAGACCACCGCGCTCAAGCGCCACGAGATGGAAATGGACCTGCGCCAGGCCATCATCTCGCAGCAGCTGCGGCTGCACTACCAGCCCATCAAGGACGCCAGCCATGTACGCACCGTGGGCCGCGAGGCGCTGATGCGCTGGCAACATCCGACCAAGGGCCTGATCATGCCCAACGACTTCATTCCCGTGGCCGAGGAAACCGGGCTGATCCATGAGCTCAGCGCCTTCACGCTGCACGAGGCCTGCCGCGAGGCCATGCGCTGGGAGCCGCATGAAACCGTGGCCGTCAACCTGTCGGCCAGCCAGTTCGCCAACAGCGCGCTGGTGTCGCTGGTGGAATCGGCGCTGACCACGTCCGGCCTGCCGGCCGACCGGCTGGAGCTGGAGATCACCGAATCGGTGCTGCTGGCCAATTCGGCGGCCAACCTGTCCACCCTGACCCGGCTCAAGGACATGGGCGTGAAGGTGGCGCTGGACGATTTCGGCACCGGCTATTCCTCGCTGAGCTACCTGCGCAGCTTCGAGTTCGACAAGATCAAGATCGACAAGTCCTTCACCCAGGACGTGGAGTCCAGCCGCGAGGCGCTGGCCATCATCCGCGCCATCAACGGCATCGGACGCAGCCTGGACATCCCCACCACCGCCGAGGGCGTGGAAACCCCGGCCCAGCTGCGCCGGCTGACGGAGGAAGGCTGTACCCACTTCCAGGGCTACCTGCTGGGACGCCCGGTATCGCACGAACCCGGCGCCGCGCCGCAGACGCCGACGTAATCCGCCGTAAACGCCTGTGTGACAGCACGCCTGCGGGACAACCCGCAGGCGCGCGCGGCAACGCCATACGGCGGCAATACGTCCCTGTTACAGTGGCCCCGGCAGGGTCTGGCCAAAATGACGAACTGGACGGCAGGCGCGCCCTTGATCCCAGGGTTGATTGCACCGCGCCGACCTTACGCTGCGCCTCATATGCGGCGGCTTTCCGTGCCGCCGCGATGTCGACAGCCATCGGGGCCGCACCATGTTCAAGTCCATACGCAACCGCCTCATCGCCCTCTGCGTGGCGATCACCATTCTTTCCATGCTGTCGCTTTCCCTGGCCACGGTGCTAGTGGCCCGCGACAATACCTTCGATCAGGTCGACCACAATATCGGCCAGATCACGCGCAATCACGCCAATGAACTGTCCGCCTGGGTGCGCGACAAGCAGCGCGTCACCAGCTCGCTGAAGAACGCCGTCGACCAGCCCGAAGCCATCGCGCACACCATGGCCGCGACCGCGCAGCAGGCCGGCGGCTTCGATGACGCCTATATCGTCTACGCCGACAAGCGCTACATCTTCAACCACGCCATGCCGGATGGCTTCGACGGCCCGGCGCGCGCCTGGTACCAGCAGGCCGCCCAGACCAACGGGCCGGCCATCACGCCGATCTATGTGGACGCCGCGTCGGGCAAGCTGTGCATGAGCTTCGTCGAGGCGGTGCGCAAGGACGGCCGCGTGGTCGCGGCCGTGGGCACCGACATGCTGCTCGACAGCATGGCCAAGATGGTCGCGGCCATCCAGGCCACGCCCAAGAGCTTCGCCTTCCTGCTGGACGGACAGGGCCAGATCCTGGCCCACCCGGACGTCAAGCTGGCGCTCAAGCCGGTCACCGCCATCGATCCCGGCCTGGACCTGGGCCAGCTGCAACAGCTGGCCAGGAACAGCGGCAGCTCGCTGACACAGGACATCGGCGGCGTCAGCCAGCTGCTGTACGCCAGCGCCGTGGAAGGCACGCCCTGGACGCTGGTGATCGCCATCGACCGCGCCCAGGCCAACGAGCCGGTCACCATGATGGTCAAGCTGGCCGCGTCCATCACCGCGCTGGCGCTGCTGCTGGCCGTGGCCTTCGTGACGATGGCGGTCAAGCGTCAGCTGCGCGGCCTGCCCCAGGTGCAATACGCGCTGCAGGACATCGCCAGCGGCGACGGCGACCTGACGCGCCGGCTGCCGGCCGAGGGCGGTGACGAGCTGGCCCGGATCGGCGCCGCATTCAATCAATTCGCCGACAAGATCGCCACGATCCTGCGCGAGATCCGCGTGGCGGCCGACTCCGTGCGCACCGCCAGCCTGGAGATCGCCAGCGGCAACCATGACCTGTCCGACCGCACCTCGCAGCAGGCCAGCTCGCTGGAGCAGACCGCCGCGGCCATGGAAGAGATCACCTCGACCGTGCAGCACAACGCCGACAACGCCAGCCAGGCGGCCAACCTGGCCAGCGACGCCTCGCGCGTGGCCGGCCAGGGCGGCGCGGTGATGCAGCAGGTGGTGCACACCATGGACGGCATCGACGCCTCGGCGCGCAAGATCGTCGACATCATCGGCGTGATCGACGGCATCGCCTTCCAGACCAACATCCTGGCGCTGAACGCGGCGGTGGAAGCCGCGCGCGCCGGCGAACAGGGCCGCGGCTTCGCCGTGGTGGCCGGCGAAGTGCGCACGCTGGCCCAGCGCAGCGCCACCGCCGCGCGCGAGATCAAGACGCTGATCGAATCCTCGGTCGACCAGATCCGCAGCGGCAACTCGCTGGTGCGCCAGGCCGGCGGCACCATGGATCAGGTGGTGGGCAGCGTCGAGCGCGTGACCAGCATCGTCGGCGAAATCGACCTGGCCAGCCAGGAACAGCGCACCGGCATCTCGGAGATCGGCAACGCCATCGGCCTGATGGACAACGCCACGCAGCAGAACGCCGCGCTGGTGGAACAGGCCGCCGCCGCCGCGCAGACGCTGCAGGAACAAGCCGCGCACCTGGCGCAGCTGGTGGGCGGCTTCAAGCTCGACAGCCATGAAGTCGCCAGCCACGCAACGACTCGCGGCGCGCCGCAGGTGGCGCCGGGAGCCATGTTGGCGTTGAACTGATAAGGTGCATGACGGGCCCGCGCTGATCGGCGTCGGGCCTTCTACCCCAAAAGCTGCTCAGAGGCTGGGACTGACCCAGTTCTCTACTTCAAGCCCGGGAACGCGGGCGAATTCCGATACGTTGTTCGATACCAGCACCAAGCCTTCACTACGTGCATGGCCTGCGATGTGCAGATCGTTTACCCCAATGGGCTGACCCAGCCGTTCCAGGGCGGAACGGATCGCCCCGTAGTGCTGCGCCGCTTTGAGGCCATAGGGCAAGACATCCAGGCGGCTGCAAAAATCCTCAACGGTGGACAGGTTCTCACTGACACGGTTGCTTTTCTCCGCGCCATGCAACAGCTCCGCCGCGGTAATCGAGGAGATCGCCATGCGGCCCGCATTGGCATTGAAAATGGACAGCACCTCGATGGGACGCCGCTTCAAGACATAGATAACGATGTTCGTGTCCAGCAGATAGCGCAGCATCAGAGCGACTCTCGCTCGGCTTGATCCTGGCTGGCACGTTCGGACATGAAATCATCGCTGACAGCGGGGCCGTTCAGAAAAAAGCTGTCCCAGATCTGTCCAACCGGCGCAATGATGCGCTCATTTCCCCTGACTCGTATTTCCACCTTGAGCACGCCCTCTGGCAGCCGGACTTCCAGCGGAAGCCGGACGGCCTGCGTGCGGTTGTTGATAAAGACCGTGCCAATTGCCATGTCGCAACTCCTGTGGACGGGAAATTGTATATAGCTTAAGTATATAGCACCTTATTTCGTCGTTCAAGCTGTCAAAACTGCCAGTGGCCCTAGCGGCAACCGCCCGATCAAAGCGGAATCGCGCGCAGCAGCTGTTCGCGCAGCCAGGCATGCGCCGCGCTGCGCTGGCGCACGTGGCTGTAGGCCTTCAGCGTGAAGGGCGGGATCTCGAAGGGCGGCGGATACTCAACGATCGACGCCACCGCGCCCAGCGTGCGCGCCGCCTGGCGCGGCGCCGTCATGATCAGCGCCGAGCCGGCCACGATGAAGGGCGCGGCCAGCACCGAGGGCAGTTGCACCGCCACGTCGCGGCGCAGTCCGCGACGCTCCAGCAGCTTGTCGATATGGCCGCCGGCCTCGCCCCAGGGGCGCACCGCCACGTGGCGCTCGGCCAGGTAGGCGTCCAGGCTGGGCGCGGACCGGATCCGAGGATGATCCCGGCTGGCGATCACCACGTAGTGATCGGTCAGCCAGTCGAAGCTCTCGATGCCGGGAGCGGGCTCGGCCATGTCTTCCACATAACCCAGCGCGAAATCCAGCCGGCCCGAGGCCAGGTCCTCGGCGTAGTCCTGGTTTTGCGCGTGGACGATCTGGAAGCGCAGGCGCGGCGCCAGATCCTGCACTTGCGCGACCAGGGCCGGCAGCATGGCGAAGGTGGTGTAGTCGGTGGCCGCTAGGGTGAAGCAGCGGTCGCTGGTGGCCGGGTCGAAGCGGCCCGCCTGCGCCAGCCCGTTGGAAAGCAGCGCCAGCGCGGCGCTGACCGGCCCGGCCAGCCGCTCGGCATGGGCGGTGGGCTGCATGGCGTTGCCGATGCGCACGAACAGCTCGTCGTCCAGCGCGACGCGCAGACGCGCCAGCGCGTGGCTCAGCGCGGACGGACTCATGGCCAGTTCGTCGGCGGCGGCGCTCACCGAACGGCGACGCAGCAGGGCATCCAGCGCCACCAGCAGGTTCAGGTCCAGGCGTCTCAGATCAGAATGCATAACATGCATTATCTGCTGAAAATAATGCACTTGATGCACTGACACCCGCATCCCTATCATCGTCGGTTTGCCATTCCGCGCGGCCATGCGCCGCCCTTTCGATTTTCTCCGTAGCGCTCCCATGACGATTTCCATCCGCCCCGCCACCGAACAGGACTGCGCGCTGATCCTGCGATTCATCACCGAGCTGGCCGTCTATGAAAAGGCCGCCGACCAGGTCGAAGCCACCGTCGAGACCCTGGCCAGCAGCCTGTTCGGCGCCGGCACGCCCGCGCGCGCGCTGATCTGCGAAGCGGACGGGCAGCCGGTGGGCTACGCCATCTATTTCTTCAACTACTCGACCTGGCAGGCCAGGAAAGGGCTGTACCTGGAAGACCTGTACGTCTCGCCCGCCAGCCGCGGCATCGGCGCCGGCAAGCGCCTGCTGCGCCATCTGGCGCGGGTCGCGGTCGAGGAAGGCTGCGGCCGCTTCGAATGGAGCGTGCTGGACTGGAACCAGCCGGCCATCGACTTCTACCAGTCGATCGGCGCGCGGCCGCAGGCCGAGTGGGTGCGCTACCGCATGCACGGCGAGGCGCTGACGGGCTTCGCCGCCGGCTCGGACTGAAACGTCGGGCTGGGCTGTCGGACGGCGGCGGCATCGCCGGCCCGAGGATCACCGGCCCTCGAAGCGCCGGCCATGGAACGGCGGACCACCTGCGGGAACGCTCCCGCCAGCGCCAGTCGCCCGGCTGGCGCGCCCTATATCACCAGGTTGCGAATGAAGCGCAGCACGCCCGCCTGCCGGTTGGCGTAGGCATAGGACACCGAGCTGGCGAAAGACGTGGTCGCCCCCGCAGGTATGACCCGCTCCTGTCCGGCCAGCTCCAGCGTCAGCGCGCCCTCGATCACGTAGAGCATCTCGACGCAGCCTTCCGGGTCGGCCTCGGCCTGGTAGCGCTCGCCGGGCGCCAGGGTCCAGGACCATAGTTCCACCTGATGCGAGGCGGCCGCCGAGCAGTGCAGCACCGCCTGGCTGCCGGCAAGCTGGCCGCGCCAGGTCAGCACGTCGGGCGCCTGATCGGGCGCGCGGCCGGCCGGGCTGACCAGGGCGGTGAAGTTGGCGCCCAGCGCCGTGGCGATGAGGCTGAGCTTGGCCAGGCTGATGTTGGCGTCGCCGGCCTCCAGGCCGGCGATGGTGCGGCGGCTCACGCCCGCCGCATCGGCCAGCGCCTGCTGGCTCAGGCCTTGGCCATCGCGCAGGCGCCTGAGATTGGCGGCCACGTGTTCGAGCACCTGGTTCGACGGCATGGCGATTCTCCTTGCGCAAGCGCATGAGCAATATATTGCGCAAAAATACCACATCCGATATTGTGCAATATTATGCACAATAGCCCCACAACCCCATCTCCCTCCCTGCTTGCGCGCAGGGCGCCCGAAGCCGCGCTCGTCCTGATCACCGTGGTCTGGGGCGGCACCTTCCTGGCCGTGCAGCACGCGCTCACCGCGGGCACGCCCATGTTCTTCGTTGGCTGCCGCTTCGCCGCCGCGGCCCTGGCCGTGCGACTGGTGTCGCTGCGTTCGCTGCGCGGCATCACCTGGCGCGAAGTCCGGGCCGGCGGCGCGGTCGGCCTGGCCATCGTGGCCGGCTACGGCGGCCAGACCATCGGCCTGCAGCACATCACCAGCAGCGAATCGGCCTTCCTCACCGCTCTGTACGTGCCGGCGGTGCCGCTGCTGCAATGGCTGGTGCTGCGGCGCGCGCCGCGCGCCATGACCTGGGTCGGCGTGGCGCTGGCCTGCATGGGCCTGATGCTGCTGACCGGCAACAACCCCGCCTCGATCTCGTTCAGCTACGGCCAGCTCAACACCATCGCCGGCGCGGTGGCCATCGCCGCCGAGATCCTGCTCATCAGCCATTACGCGCGCAGCGTGGACCTACGCCGCGTCACCGTGCTGCAACTGGCGGCCGCGTCGATCGCGGCCTTCGCGCTGATGCCGCTGGCCGGCGAGACCGAGATCCCGCCGTTCTCCTGGACGCTCACCGGCCTGGCCGTGGCGCTGGGCTGCGCCAGCGCGCTGATCCAGCTGACCATGAACTGGGCGCAGCGCACGGTCGATCCCGCGCGCGCCACGCTGATCTATGCCGGCGAGCCGGTATGGGCCGGCACCTTCGGCCGCATCGCCGGCGAGCGGCTGGCGCCGCTGGCGCTGGTCGGCGGCGCGCTGGTGGTGCTGGGCGTGATCGTCAGCGAATGGAAGCCGCGTCTGCGGCGCGCGCGGGCATCCGCGACGGCCGGACAGGCTTGAGCCACCGCACCGGCAACCGCCGGATTCGCCACGCATGGCGGCGAGCCGGCAAAAGAAAACCCCGCGCGCCGATTCAAGACGGCGAACGGGGCCTGGTGTGCTGTCCCGCAAACGCCAGCGGCACGCGACCGCTGGCGAAGGGCCTACTGCCCGGCGTAGCGCGGCGAACGCGGACCATACAGGATGCCGCCTTGCGTGCCGGCGCTGAGCAGGGCGTTGCTGGTCATGCCGGCCACGCCATAGCTGCGGTCCGACAACGAGTTGACCACCTGATCCACCACCGCCTGCACCAGCATGCCGATCAGGCCGCCGCTGTTGCTGCTGCTGCCTTGCCTCAGGGTCTGGTGGCCGTCCCACAGCTTGGCGCCGCTGCGCAGGTCCAGCAGCGTCGCGTCGATGGACACGGTGACGTCGCTCGACACCACCTTGTAGCTCGCGCCGTATTCCTTGACGGTCATGTACAAGGCGGCGTCGGCCCCGAAGATCTCGCGCAGGCGCGCGGCGGGCACGGCGTGGATGTCATCCGGTGTGGTCAGGCCGTTCTGGCGGAAGGTCTCTTCCATGACGGCAACCGGCACCACGTAGTAGCCGGACTCGGCCAGCGGCAGTGTGGCTTGCGACAGCACGGCGGCGGACGCGGCCACGTCGACGGACGTGTTCAGCGGCGGCAGCACCAGGATGGAAGCCGGCTTGCTTTCACGGAACGCGGTGTAGTCCACGTTGCGCTGCGGGCCGGCGCAACCGGCGAGCAGGGCGACGATGGCCAGCATGGCCAGGCGCAGTGATTTCATCATGATCAGTTCCCCTTCTTCTTCGGCGCGGCCGGCTCGGTCTGGGCGGCGGGTTCGGACTTGGCGCCCGGCTCGTTCCTGGCGACGGATTCGGCGGCAGGCGTTGCGGCCTGCGCTTGCGGCGCGGCGGCGGACTTGCCCGCGTTGCGCATCAGGAAGTCCATGAACGGCGTGGATTCGGGAAAGGCCTGCTTTTCGCCCTGCAGCTGCTCGACGCCCTTTTCGCCGTCGCCCATCTTCAGGTACAGCATGCCCAGGTGCGCGCGAAAGCCGGGAGGCAGTTCGCGGTTGGTGGCGCGCGCCTTCTCGACGCTCTTTTCCAGCGTCTGCGCTTGCACGGCGTAATCGTTGCCGTCTTCCTTCAGGTAGGCGTACACGGTGGGTTGATAGCCTTCCCAGGTGTACAGGCTCTTGGGCTGCTGCGCGCAAGCGCCCAGCAGGCCGGCCAATGCCGTGATCGCCAGCGCGCGACCCGTACGGGCGAACGCCGTCCGGCGCGGCTGCGCCATCGTCTTCATCATGATGGATTCCCCTTTTAGTTGGCGGTGGGCGCCCAGGCGCCTTGCGTGATGCCGTCGACCAGGCGATCCACCGCTTCGCGGATGGCCAGGTCCAGCACCTTGCCGTTGAGCGTGGAGTCGTAGCCGGCCGAGCCGCCGAAGCCGATCACTTCACGGTTGGACAGGCTGTACTCGCCCGCGCCCGATGCGGAATAGACGACTTCGGAGCTGGTCACGTCGACGACGTTGAGATCGACCTTGGCGTAGGCCACCTGCTCCTTGCCGCGCCCCAGGATGCCGAACAGCTGCTGGTCCCCGGTCACCTTGCGGCCGAAGGCCGTGACGTCGCCGGTGACGACGTAGCGTGCGCCCTTGATCTTGTTGGCCTGCTTGTTGAAAGCGGCTTCCTGGGCGATCTCGGACAGGTTCTGGCGGTCCATGACCTGGAAGCGGCCGGTGCGCTGCAGATGGCTGGTCAGGATGGTCTTGGCCTGGCCGCCGAGGCGATCCACGCCGTCGGAGAACACGCCGCGCAGGAAGTCCGTGCGGTTGTCGAACTTGCCCACGGAAATCGGGCTGCGCGGGCCCTGGTAAGGCGTGCTTGCCGCCACCGTCGCGGGCACGGCGACAGACTTCGACCGCTCCGTTGCGCAACCCGCCATCAACACCGACACCAGGGCCAGCGTTCCTGCTTTCACTACCGTACCGAACATCAAGCTTCTCCTGAGAATTTCCCTAGGCCTCTAACCGGGCCGCTTGCGTGACATTTATCGAAGCCGCAATATATACAACTTTTAACAACTTAAATAATTTGAAGTGACGGACCCTTTGCCGTCATTTTTCAGGAATCAAGCCCTTGCCGGTTCGCGCCACGCGGAAACGCGCAACCGCTGGCGGCCACTCTAGCGACCGCCAGGGAATGCGGAAATGGGAATAGTCCGAAATCGCGACCGGCCGGGTCGCGGCCACGGCAAGCCGCAGACGCGCCGTCGGCCCAACTTCCCGCGTCGGCCGACGGTGGGCTCGTCTAGCGCAGCGTCAGCGTCGCGCCGATGACGCGCAAGGTCGGCATCAACTGACGCCATGCATCCTTGGACAGCGCCTCGGGCCGGCGCAGCCGCGCCGACGCCGGATCGTCCAGCAGATCGCCCTTGCAGGCGAACACGATGCTGTTGGTCATGTCGTCGTCCACCACCTCGAACATCGCCGCGCCGAAGGACTCGCGCACGCGGGCCAGGTACTCATGGTAGAGCGGATGATTGACGTGGAAGTTGATCACCAGCAGGCCGTCGTCGCGCAAGGCGCGCAGGCAATCGGCATAGAACGCCTCCGAGCACAGCGCGTCGGGCATGCCCTGGTCGCCGAAGCCGTCGAGCAGGATCACGTCGGCGTGGTCGGACGCGTCGCGCAGGAATTCGGCCGCGTCGCAGGCGATGACGCGGAAACGTTCGTCGTCCGGCGGCACCATGAAATCGCCGCGCAGCGCGATGACCGCCGGATTGATCTCCAGCGCCTCGACCTGCGAACGCGGCAGGTGCCGATGGCAGAACTTCGCCAGCGAGCCGCCGCCCAGGCCCACCATCACGATGCGGTCGGGCGCCGGATTGAACAGCACGAAGCCCATCATCATGCGCGTGTACTCCAGCTCCAGCGCGTCCGGGTTCAGCAGCGACATGCTGCTCTGGATGACCTGCTCGGAAAAATGCAGCGAGCGCCGGTCGCCCACGTCGCGCACGAAGGGTCGCGACTCGCTGTCGGGAATGGCGGGCGGCGGGGCGGAAGCGGCGGGATGGTCGGACATGAAGCGGCGCGGCGTTGCGGAAAGACGGGCGAACGATAGCACCGCGCGCGCCCGGGCGGTTGGCGGGGCGGCGAAGGCGCGGCCGCGCCATCCGTACAA
The DNA here is from genome assembly GCF_043119405.1 of Achromobacter sp. 413638. NCBI lineage: Bacteria > Pseudomonadati > Pseudomonadota > Betaproteobacteria > Burkholderiales > Alcaligenaceae > Achromobacter > Achromobacter sp. 413638. The sequence continues at coordinate 57,036 of NZ_JBICCO010000027.1, read as the reverse complement.
CCCCCTATTACCTCCGTGCCGCCATCTAATTATCGTATTCGAGAATTATCAAATAATAGAATTCTCTTCGACGCAGCGATGAACCCAGACCTCATTTCGGACTATGCAGTGATCGGCGCCGGCATCGCCGGCGCTTCCGTGGCCTACCGCCTGAGCGCGCATGCCAGCGTGATCGTGCTGGAGCGCGAGGCGCAGCCCGGCTACCACTCGACCGGCCGCTCGGCGGCCATGTTCATGGAAACCTATGGCACGCCGCAGATCCAGGCGCTGACCCGCGCCAGCCGCGCGTTCTACGAGAATCCGCCCGAGGGCTTCACCGAACATCCGCTGCTGCACCCGCGCGGCGTGCTGTACGTGGCCACCGCCGAACAGCGCGACCTGCTGCAACAGACCTATGACGAATTCCGCCGGCATTCCGACAACGTCCGCCTGATCGAACCGCAGGCCGCCGCCGCGCGCGTGCCCTGCCTGCGCGCCGAGCAGCTGTGCGGCGCGCTGGAGGAGCCGGACGCGCGCGACATCGACGTGCACGGCCTGCACCAGGGCTTCCTGCGCGGCATGCGGGCGCGCGGCGCCACCCTGCGCGCCAATGCCGAGCTGCGCGCGGCCAGCCATGCCGACGGCGTCTGGACGCTGACGCTGGCCGACGGCGCCACGCTGCGCGCGCGCGCCATCATCAACGCGGCCGGCGCCTGGGCCGATCACGTGGCCGCGCTGTGCGCCGCCGCGCCGGTCGGCCTGCAGCCCTGCCGCCGCACCGCCTTCACCTTCAACGGTCCGCCCGACGTGGATTTCTCCGCCTGGCCGGCGGTGGTGGGCGTCGACGAAAGCTATTACTTCAAGCCCGACGCCGGTCAGCTGCTGGGCTCGCCGGCCAACGCGGATCCGGTCGAGGCGCACGACGTGGCGCCGGAGGAACTGGACGTGGCCACCGGCATCTACCGCATCGAGGAAGCTACCTCGCTGACGATACGGCGCCCCAAGCACACCTGGGCCGGCCTGCGCTCCTTCGTGCGCGACGGCGACTTCGTGGTTGGCTGGGACGAGGCCGCGCCGGCCTTCTTCTGGCTGGCGGCGCAGGGCGGCTACGGCATCCAGACCGCCGCCGCGGCCTCGGAACTGGCGGCCGCGCTGGTCGAGCGCCAGCCAGTGCCCGACGCGCTGCGCGCGCATGGCGTCGACGCCCGGGCCATGCGCCCGGGCCGCCTGCGCTGATCCTCTTTCATTCCACCCGTTTTCCGGAAGTCCCCATGACCGCCATCACCCGTTATCCCAGCACCCTGCCGCTGCCGTTCTCGCGCGCCACCCGCGCCGGCGGCTTCCTGTTCCTGTCTGGCCAGATCCCGATGGATGCCGACGGCAAGGTCGTGCGCGGCGACATCCGCGAACAGACCCACGCGGCCATCGCCCGCATCAAGGACACGCTGGCGCTGGCCAATGCCAGCCTGGCCGACGTGGTGCGCGTGACCGTCTGGCTGGCCGACCTGGCGCAATTCGCCGATTTCAACGAAGCCTACCGAGAGCATTTCCCGGCCGACTTCCCGACGCGCTCCACGGTGGAGGCACGGCTGGCGCTGGAAGTGGACGTGGAGATCGAAGTGCAGGCCTGGGTCGGCGACCGGACCTGATTTCCCCGCAAGCAATCCCACGCGCGCCGGCCTCGCGCACCCTGCAAACGCTCGACATGGAGTGGCAGCATGAAGATCTTTTCCGGTTCCCTGGCAACCGAAACCAATACCTTTTCCCCCATCCCCACCGGCCTGGGCGCCTACCGCGCGCGCGGCTATTACCCGGCCGGCCAGCATCCGGACCGCATGCAGATGTATGCCGGTCCGCTGTGGGCGGCGCGGCAGCGCGCCAAGGGCAAGGACTGGACGCTGGTCGAAGGCCTGACCGCCGCCGCCATGCCGGCCGGCATCACCACTCGCCACGCCTATGAAACGCTGCGCGACGAGCTGCTGCAGGACCTGCGCAACGCCGGCCCCGTGGACGTGGCGCTGTTCGGCCTGCACGGCGCGATGGTGGCCGACGGCTACGACGATTGCGAAGGCGACCTGCTGCGCCGCGCGCGCGAGATCGTCGGCCCGGACACGGTGATCGGCGCGGAACTGGATCCGCACTGCCATCTGACCGCGACCATGATGGAATCCGCCGACCTCATCGTCTGCTACAAGGAATACCCCCATACCGACATCCTGGACCGCGCCTATGAGCTGGTCGACCTGTGCGTGGCCAAGGCCGAGGGTCGCATCCGGCCGACGCGCGGCGTGTTCGATTGCCAGCTCATCTCGGTCATGCACACCAGCCGCGAACCGATGCGCGGCTTCGTCGACAAGCTGATGGCGATGGAAGGCAAGAACGGCGTGCTGTCGATCTCGATCGCCCATGGCTTCCCCTGGGGCGACACCGCCGACATGGGCGCCAAGGTGCTGGTCTATACCGATGGCGATCCGGGGCGGGCCGAGGCGCTGGCGCGCGAGCTGGGCCAGGAGATCATCGGTTTTCGCGAACAGCTGTCGCCGGCCTATCCGCCCACCGACGAGGCGCTGGACCAGGCCCTGGCGCACGGCGCCTTCCCGGTGGTGCTGGCCGATTCGGCGGACAACGCCGGCGGCGGCGCGCCCAGCGACGCCACGTTCATCCTGGAACGCGTGCTGGCGCGCGGCATCGAAGACGTGGCGATGGGTCCGTTCTGGGATCCGGTCTCCGTGCAGCTCTGTTTCGAGGCGGGCGAGGGCGCCGAGGTGCAGCTGCGCGTGGGCGGCAAGGTCGCGCCCGTGTCGGGCCAGCCGCTGGACCTGCGCTGCACGGTGCTGGCGCTCAAGCGCGAGGCCGTCATGACGGGGCTGTCCAACACGCCGGCGCTGCTGGGCGACGTGGCCATCCTGCGCACGGGCGGCGTGGTGCTGGCGCTGACCTCGCTGCGCACCCAGGCCATGGGCACGGACATGTTCACGCAGTTCGGCATCGACCTGGCCGCGATGAAGCTCATCGTGGTCAAGTCCTCGCAGCACTTCTACGCCTCGTACTCGCAGGTGGCCAAGCACGTCATCTACGTCGCGACGCCCGGCGCCATCACGCAGGACTACAACAGTCTGCCCTACCGCAAGGTGCGGCGGCCGAAATGGCCGCTGACGGCCTGACATGACATGACGGCGCGGTCCGCAGAGACCGCGCCGCAAGCAAGACCACGACACACAATACAAGGGGATGACCATGATCAAACGTTTCAGCCTGCTGGCCACGGCGGCGCTGCTGGCGCTGGGCGCCGTCACCGGCGCGCACGCCCAGGGCAAGACCCTGCGGCTGGTGCCGCACGCCGACCTGAAGACGCTGGACCCGCTCTTCAACACCGCCTACATCACGCGCAACCACGGCTACATGGTGTTCGACATGCTGTTCGCGCAGGACAGCAAGGGCCAGGTCAAGCCGCAGATGGTGGACAGCTGGCAGGCCTCGGAAGACGGCAAGCGCTGGAGCTTCACGCTGCGCCCGGGCCTGAAGTTCAGCGACGGCGCGCCGGTCACGGCCGAGGACTGCGTGGCTTCCATCCAGCGCTGGGGCAAGAAGGACACGCTGGGCCAGGCCATGTTCGCGGCCGGCGCCGAGCTGGCCGCCACCGGTCCGGAGACCTTCACGCTGACGCTCAAGGAACCCTTCGGCCTGGTGCTGGAGGCCTTGTCCAAACCGTCCGGCCTGCCGCCCTTCATCATGCCCAAGCGCATCGCCGCCACGGACCCGAGCACGCAGATCACGGAAATGGTGGGCTCCGGTCCGTTCCTGTTCAAACGCGATGAATGGGTGCCCGGCAACAAGGTCGTGTACGTGAAGAACCCGGCCTACGTGCCGCGCGCCGAGCCGGCGGACGGCCTGGCTGGCGGCAAGATCGTCAAGGTGGACCGCGTCGAATGGGTCTACATTCCCGACGGCAACACCGCCACCGCCGCGCTGATGAACGGCGAGGTGGACATGATCGAGCAGGTCACGCCCGACTTCCTGCCGGTGCTGGAAAGCAATCCCGACATCAAGCTGGACACCTCGGTGGCCTCGCAGGGCATGGTGGTGCTGAACGCGCTGCATCCGCCCTTCAACGACGCCCGCGCGCGCCAGGCGCTGTACTACCTGGTGAACCAGAAGCAGATGCTGGCCGCCATGGGCTACCCCGACAAGTACCGCGTCGACTACTGCGCCACGCTGTACATCTGCGGTTCGCCCCTGGCCACCGACGCCGGCGCCGCGCCCTACGCCAAACCGGACCCGGCGCGCGCCAGGCAGCTGCTGCAGGAAGCCGGCTACAAGGGCGAGAAGGTGGTGCTGCTGTACCCCACCGACCACCTGAGCGCGCCCGCCGTGATGGTGCTGTCGCAGAACCTGAAGAAGGCCGGCGTCAACGTCGACCTGCAATCCATGGACTGGGCCTCGCTGGCCGCGCGCCGGCTGAAGAAGGATCCGCCCGCGCAGGGCGGCTGGAACCTGTTCCTGACCTGGGGCGGCTACTACGACGCCAGCACGCCGGTCACCAACCCCTGGCTGTCGGCCGCCTGCGGCAACAGCCTGCCGGGCTGGCCCTGCGACAAGGAGCTGGACGAACTGCGCACCGCCTGGATCCGCGAGACCGACGCGGGCAAGCGCAAGGAGCTGGCGGCCCGCATCCAGGAACGCGCCTACCAGACCGTGCCCTACGTGATGTGGGGCGAGTTCAAGCCCGTGTACGCCACGCGCGGCCTGAAGGGCACCGAGCTGATCAAGGCCGGCGTCCCGGTCACGTGGAACATCGAGAAGCCGTAAGGCGGGCGCCGGGCGCCACGGCGCCCGGCCCAGGTTCCGGGGGGAACGCAGCATGAAATACATCCTGCGCCGCATCGCGGCGGTTATTCCGGTCATGGCGGTGGTGGCGGTCGTGGTCTTTATGCTCATCCACCTGTCGGACGGCGATCCGGCGGCGGTCATCGCGGGCGACAACGCCACCGCCGAGGACGTGGAGAAGATCCGCCAGAACCTGGGCCTGGACAAGCCGCTGCTGCAGCAGTTCGGCATCTGGGTCGGCAATATCGCCACCGGCGATCTGGGCACCTCGATCGCCACGCAGATGCCGGTGTCACAGCTGATCGGGCAGCGCCTGGGGCCGACCTTCTCGATCGCCGCCTTCACCATGCTGTTCGCGGTGCTGCTGGCGATCCCGCTGGGCGTGCTGGCGGCCTGGCATGCCGGCCGCTGGCTGGACCGGCTGGTGATGGTGGGCTCGGTCTGCGCCTTCTCGGTGCCGGTGTTCCTGATCGGCTACAGCCTGGTGTATGGCTTTTCGATCAAGCTGGGCTGGCTGCCGGTGCAGGGCTACAAGCCGCCCGACCAAGGCCTGGTCCAGTACCTGCGCCACCTGGTGCTACCCTGTCTGTCGCTGGGCCTGGTCTACATGGCGCTGCTCACGCGCATGACCCGCGCCACCATGCTCGAAGCGCTGTCCGAGGACTACATCCGCACCGCCCGCGCCAAGGGCCTGGCGGCCGGCCCGGTGGTATGGCACGCGCTCAAGAACGCGGCCAATCCCATCGTCACCACCATCGGCGTGGGCGTGGCGCTGCTGATCGGCGGCGTGGTCGTGACCGAGACCGTTTTCGCCATTCCCGGCCTGGGCCGCCTGACCGTGGACGCCGTGCTGCGCCACGACTATCCGGTGATCCAGGGCGTGCTGCTGGTGGCCTCTGGCATCTATGTGTTCATCAATCTGCTGGTCGACCTGAGCTACCGGCTCTTCGATCCGCGCATCCGCTACTGAACGGGGCCGCCATGACCACGACCTCAATCCCGCTGCCGGCGCGCAAGCCCGCCGGCCGCCGCGCGCTGCGTTCGCTGCGGCGCCATCCGACGCTGTACCTGGGCTGCGCCATCCTGATCCTGCTGGCGCTGGCGGCGCTGGCCGCGCCCTGGCTGGCCACCATCGATCCGCAGGACATCGACCCGCTGGCGCGCATGAAACCGCCCTCGGCCGAGCACCTGTTCGGCACCGACGCGCTGGGCCGCGATGTGTACTCGCGCACCATCAGGGGCGCGCGGGTCTCGCTGCTGGTCGGCGCGGCGGTGGCGCTGGCGTCCACCGTGATCGGCGTGGCGCTGGGCATGCTGGCCGGCTACTTCCGCCGCGTCGACGCGCTGATCATGCGCGTCATGGACGGGCTGATGGCCATCCCCGGCGTGCTGCTGGCGATCGCGCTGATGGCCACGCTCAAGGGCGGCCTGGGCACCGTCGTCATCGCCATCGTGATCCCGGAAATCCCGCGCGTGGTGCGGCTGGTGCGCGCGCTGGTGCTGACCATCCGCGAGCAGCCCTACATCGAGGCGGCGGTGGCGTCCGGCACGCGCGTGCCGGCCATCCTGCTGCGCCACATCCTGCCCAACCTGTTCGCGCCGCTGATGGTGCAGGCCACCTTCATCGCGGCCTCAGCCATCCTGACCGAGGCGGTGCTGAGCTTCCTGGGCGTGGGCATTCCGCCGCACACGCCCAGCTGGGGCAACATCATGGCCGAGGGCCGCAACTTCGTGGCGGTGGCGTTCCACATCATCCTCTACCCCGGCCTGTTCCTGGGCGTGACCGTGCTGGCCGTCAACCTGGTGGGCGACGGGCTGCGCGACATGCTGGATCCGCGCCTGGCCAAGAAACTCTAGGAGCGCCCATGCGAACCGAACCCGTGTTGCGCGTGCGCGACCTGACCACCTGTTTCGATGGCGACGAGACCACCACGGTGGCCGTCAACGGCCTGTCGTTCGATCTGCTGCCCGGCGAGACGCTGGGCCTGGTCGGCGAATCCGGCTGCGGCAAGAGCGTCACCTCGCTGTCCATCATGCGGCTGCTGCGCGCGCCCGGCCGCGTCGCCGGCGGCGCCATCGAATTCGCGGGCCAGGATCTGCTGGCGCTGCCCGAGAAGGCCATGCGCGCCATCCGCGGCAACCAGCTGTCGATGATCTTCCAGGAGCCGATGACCTCGCTCAACCCCGTACTCACCATCGGCCGCCAGATCGCCGAATCGCTGACGCTGCACCAGGGCCTGTCGCGGCGCGAGGCGCTGGCGCAGGCCGAGCGGCTGCTGGACCTGGTGCAGATCTCCGATCCGGCCCGCCGCGTGCATGAATACCCGTACCAGCTGTCCGGCGGCATGCGCCAGCGCGCCATGATCGCGATGGCGCTGGCCTGCCAGCCCAAGGTGCTGATCGCCGACGAGCCCACCACGGCGCTGGACGTGACCATCCAGGCCCAGATCCTGCACCTGCTGCGCGACATCCAGGCGCGGCTGGGCACGGCCATCGTGCTGATCACGCACGACCTGGGCGTGGTGGCGCAGATGTGCCAGCGCGTCATCGTGATGTACGCCGGCCGCAAGGTCGAGGAAGGCAGCGTGGACGACGTGCTGGACCGTCCGCAGCATCCCTACACGCAGGCCCTGATCCGCTCGCTGCCGGCCTTCGCCGACGGCCAGGGGCACGACGTCCGGCTGGCCGAGCTGCCCGGCATCGTGCCGGTGATCACGCCCGAGTCGCGCGGCTGCGCCTTCGCCGCGCGCTGCCCGCAGGCGATGCCGCGCTGTACCGAGGAAATTCCGCCGGCCGTCGACGCCGCCGAGCGCTATCCGCACGAGTTCTCCGGCGGCCAGCGCCAGCGCATCGTGATCGCGCGCGCGCTGGCGCTGGAACCTGCGCTGATCGTCTGCGACGAGCCGGTGTCGGCGCTGGACGTGTCGGTGCAGGCGCAGGTCATCAACCTGCTGATGGACCTGCAGCGCGACCTGGGCCTGACCTATGTCTTCATCTCGCACGACCTGAGCGTGGTGCGGCACATCAGCCATCACGTCGCCGTCATGTACCTGGGCAGGATCGTCGAGACCGGTCCGCGCGACGCCGTCTTCAGCCGGCCGGCGCATCCGTACACGCGCGCGCTGATGGCCTCGGTGCCGTCGGCGCGCCAGGGCGAACGCCGGCCCGCGCAGGTGCTCAAGGGCGAGATCCCCAGCCCGCTGTCGCCGCCGTCCGGCTGCGCCTTCCGCACCCGCTGCCCGCAGGCCGCGCCGCGCTGCGCCGAGGAAGCGCCGGCGCAGCGCGAGATCGCGCCGGGCCAGCAGGTGGCCTGTCATTTCGTCTGAACCCGCATCCGCATCACCTATCGCCAATTCCGCCGGAGCCCGCCATGCCAGATACCCACCCCTATGACTACATCCTCGCCGGCGGCACCGTCATCGACGGCAGCAACACGCCCGGCGTCAAGGCCGACGTGGGCGTGCGCGGCGACCGCGTGGCCGCCGTGGGCGACCTGAGCGGCGCGGCCGCGCGCGAACGCATCGACGTGTCCGGCCTGGTGGTCGCGCCCGGCTTCATCGACTCGCACACGCACGACGACAACTACCTGCTGCGCCGGCGCGACATGACGCCCAAGATCTCGCAGGGCGTCACCACCGTGGTCACCGGCAACTGCGGCATCAGCCTGGCGCCGCTCGCGCATCCCGCGCCGCCGGCGCCGCTGGACCTGCTGGACGAGGGCGGCTCGTACAAGTTCACCCGCTTCGCCGACTACCTGGACGCGCTGCGCGCCACGCCCGCCGCCGTCAATGCAGCCTGCATGGTCGGCCACTCGACGCTGCGCGCCGCCGTCATGCCGGACCTGCATCGCCCGGCCACGCCGGCCGAGATCGACGCCATGCGCGCGCTGGCCGAGGAAGCGATGGCCAGCGGCGCCATCGGCGTCTCCACCGGCACCTTCTACCCGCCCGCCGCCCACGCCACCACCGAGGAGATCATCGAGGTCTGCCGGCCGCTGGCCACGCACGGCGGCATCTACGCCACCCATATGCGCGACGAGGGCGAGCACATCGTGCCGGCGCTGGAAGAGACCTTCCGCATCGGCCGCGAGCTGGACGTGCCCGTGGTGATCTCGCACCACAAGCTGGCCGGCCAGCCCAACTTCGGCCGCTCCACGGAAACGCTGGCGCTGATCGAGCGCGCCATGGCCGCGCAGGACGTGTCGCTGGACGCCTATCCCTACGTGGCCGGCTCAACCATGCTCAAGAAAGACCGCGTGCTGCTGGCTGGCCGCGTGATCATCACCTGGTGCAAGCCCTGCCCCGAACTGACCGGGCGCGAGCTGGACGAGGTGGCGGCCGAGCGCGGCAAGTCCAAGTACGACGTGGTCGACGAACTGCAGCCCGCCGGCGCCATCTATTTCATGATGGACGAGGGCGACGTGCAGCGCATCCTGTCCTTCCCGCCCACCATGATTGGCTCCGACGGCCTGCCGCATGACGAGCGGCCGCATCCGCGCCTGTGGGGCACCTTCCCGCGCGTGCTCGGCCATTATTCCCGCGACCTGGGCCTGTTCCCGCTGGAGACCGCCGTCTGGAAAATGACCGGCCTGACCGCCGCCAAGTTCGGCCTGGCCGGACGCGGCCAGGTCCAGCCCGGCTGCTACGCCGATCTGACGGTGTTCGATCCGGCCCGCATAGCCGACGCCGCCTCGTTCGAGCGCCCCACCGAACGCGCCGCCGGCATCCATTCGGTGTACGTCAACGGCGCGCCGGTCTGGCGCGAGCATGCCTTCACCGGCCGGCATCCGGGCCGCGTGCTGGGCCGGGGCCCCGAGGCGTAGACGAAGGCCGCCGCCCTCTCCACGGGCGGCGGGCCCCGGAGACCGGACCCCGCGACGCTACAATCCGCTTACACGCGGCAGGGCCTGCGGGCCCGGCCGCCCCAAGAACCTGATACGCCCAACCGCCCATGGCAGCTGCCAAACCCGCTCCCCCCGCCATCGTAGGCAAGGAAGAAATGGGCGCCCGCCTGCGCGCCGAGCGCAAGGCCCAGAAGATGACCCTGCAGGCGCTGTCGCGCGCCTCGGGCATCGCGGTGTCCACGCTGTCCAAGGCCGAACTCGGCCAGATCGCGCTCAGCTACGAGAAGTTCGCCGCCCTGGCGCGCGCGCTGCGCATCGACATGACGCGCCTGTTCATGCCCGGCGACGCCTCGCCCGCGCAGGTCGCGCCCACCTATGTGAAGAACAGCCTGATCGAGGCGCGCGACTACATCACGCCCAACTACCACCACCGCCTGCTCATGGGCGAGTATCCGGGCAAGAAGATGATCCCGATCTGGGCCACCATCACTTCCCGCGAAGTGGTGGAATTCGACGACTACATCCGCCACCCTGGCCAGGAATTCGTGCTGGTGCTGGCCGGCAAGGTCCGCATCCAGTTCGAGAACGGCGACAGCGTGGTGCTGGGCAAGCTCGAATCGGCCTACTTCGACAGCGGCATCGGCCACGTGTACCTGACCTTGAGCAAGCAGCCCGCCGAGGTGCTGGCGGTGTGCAGCGACGTGGAAGAGATACCGACGCGCAAGCGGCCGCTGTAGGCCGCCGCGCCTTCGTCCTGTCTCATGCCTTGAACGTCACCCACGGCCGCAGCCGCGCGACGGATCGGATCAGTCCCGCCTGCTCCTGCGCTTCCAGCACGGGGCCGATCGGCTTGTAGGCCTGCGGCGCCTCCTCGATCCTGCGCTCTTCGCGCAGGGTCACGCACTGCCAGGTGCCCGACGCGGATTCCTGCTTCATGCGGCGCACGGCCTGCCGCCGCACGCTGCGGCCCGCGCCGTGGCTGCACGACCAGAGCCAGTCGGCATTGCCCAGGCCGCTGACCACGAAGCTGAAGTCGCCCATGGAGCCGGGAATCAGCGCCAGGTCGCCCGCGCGCGCCGGCGTCGCACCCTTGCGATGGATGTTCAGCCCCTGCTCGCGCAGCACCACGTTGTGCGGCACGTCGACCACCAGGCGGGCGCGCAGGCCGCCGACGGCGGCCTCCATTTCCTGCCTGACCATCTCGCCCAGCACCATGCGGTTGGCCCAGGCATATCGGGCCGCCGTGCCCATGGCGGTCAGGTACTCGTCCGCCAGTTCGCCGGCCAACCCGTAAAGCTTGCTGTCCGGATGCTTCAGGCCCTTGGGCCAGGCGGCGCGCGCACGATCCATCCAGCGGCTGCCGACGTGAAAGCCCACGTCGCGCGAGCCGGTGTGGATCATCACGACCACCTCGCCCTTTACCAGCCCGGCCGCGTAGGCCGCATGGCGGTCCAGGATCTCGTCGACGACCTGCAACTCGACGAAGTGATTGCCGCCGCCGGGCGTGCCCAGGCCGGGATCGCGGATCGTCTCGCGGCTGCCCACCATGCCTTCCGGCGCGTAGCGGGCCGCGCCGCCGAAATCGGCCAGGCTCACGCACTGCGCGAGTTCGGCCTGCAGCTGGTCGCGGTCCGCGCGCGCCCACAGGCCCTCGGACGACAGCCGCTCGATGAAGGCCTGCGGACCGTCATCGAACAGGGCGCGGAACGCGCGGCCGGGGACCGGCACGTTGCGGCCGTTCTCCAGCAGCACGCGAGTCAGTCCGCGCAGCAGTTCCGGCTTGCGCGCCTCGACGGCGGCCTGCTTCAGGCCGGTGGTCAGCAGGCGCATACCGCAATTGATGTCCGTGCCGATGGCGGCGGGGATGACGAATTCGGCGTCCGTGGCCACGATGGTGCCCACCGGCGCCACGCTGCCCGGATGGAAGTCCGGCGTGGCGCAGGCCTTGCAGACGCCATGGTGCGCGTCGGGCGAGCGCACCGAGGCGAAGGCCAATAGCTGGTCCACGGCCTTTTCTTCCAGCGGAAGGGCCTCGGGAAGCAGGACGGACGCCTGCGCGTGTTGATTGCTGAGGTGGTACGCGCCATGCCGGCGTTCCACCAGGATGCCCTGACGTTTCAGGGCGGATTGAAGTCGGGAAATGTTCTTCACTTTCGCTGCTACCTTGCAGGTACACACATGCCTCCGTGTTCCGGAAGGCTCTGGTACCCCCAGCAGCAGCGCCAGGAGGAAGCCGCAATTCTAAGACCCGATGGCGGCATTGCTCAAGAAGCGGATGCGCGGCTGTTGTATTTCCCGCAGCGGCTGCGGCGGTAACGTTCGCGCGGCAACGCTCGCGGGGCAACGGCCACATGCGCCGGGTTGGTTGCTAATGAGCAGATTGCTAATGAGCACTCGGTCTTTGACGCGCGCGGCCTCGCTGCCTAGCCTCGAGGGGTTGCGCACACCACGTCAAAATCCTTCCCGACCTGAGAACATGAGCTATCGCTACCTGGGCCGCAGCGGCCTGAAAGTATCCCGCCTGGCATTGGGCACCATGATGTTCGGCGGCCCCACGGACGAACCCACTTCCCACGAGATCATCGCGCGGGCCAAGGCCCGGGGCGTCAACTTCATCGACACCGCCGACGTCTACCAGAAGGGCCGCACCGAGGAAGTCGTGGGCCGCGCCATCCGGCACGACCGCGACGAATGGGTGCTGGCCACCAAGTTCGCCAACCCGCTGGGCGAGGGCCCCAACGACCGGGGCACCTCCCGCAAGTGGATCATCCAGGCCGTGGAAGGCAGTCTGCGCCGGCTGGGCACCGATTACCTCGACATCCTGTACTTCCACCGCGCCGACTTCAACGCCCCGCTGGGCGAGGCCGTGCGCGCCATCGGCGACCTGGTCCGCGCCGGCAAGCTGCGCTATTTCGGCGTGTCGAATTTCCGTGGGTGGCGCATCGCCGAAGCGGCGCACCTGGCCGACGCCGAGGGCATCGACCGGCCCGTGGCCAGCCAGCCGCTGTACAACCTGGTCAACCGCAGCGCCGAGGCCGAGCAGCTTCCGGCCGCGGCGGCCTATGGCGTGGGCGTGGTGTCCTACAGCCCGCTGGCGCGCGGCGTGCTCACGGCCAAGTACGACCCCGACCAGCCGCCGGCCGAAGGCACGCGCGCGGCGCGCCAGGACAGGCGGCTGCTGGAAACGGAGTGGCGACCGGAATCGCTGCGCATCGCCCGCCGCATCCGCGACTACCTCGACACCCGGGGCATCGATCCCGTGCAGTTCGCGCTGGGCTGGGTGCTCAACAACCGGCTGGTGACCAGCGCCATCGCCGGCCCGCGCACCATCGAGCAATGGGAGTCCTACGCCAACGCGCTCGACTACGTCTTCACCGCCGAGGACGAGGCGCTGGTGGACAGCCTGGTGGCCGCCGGCCATCCGTCCACGCCCGGCTTCACCGATCCTGGACACCCGGTGGAAGGCCGCGTGCCTTACGCCGCACCGGCCACACGCGCCGCAACGGAGGAATGACAGCATGACCGCGACATCGACGACAGACCGCCCCTCGGCCAGCGCGCAGGACAGGACGGCGGGCCGCCCCGCCTGGCGCCGCGACGATATCCTCGCCAGCCTGCCGGGCCAGGCCGAGGCCCTGCTCGCCGGCGCCGTGGCGCGCGAACGCGAGCGGCGCCTGCCCTTCGACGCCTTCGACGCCGTGCGCGCGTCGGGCCTGGGCGCGCTGCTGGTGCCGGCCGAGCATGGCGGGCCGGACGGCACGCTGGAGGACGTGGCCGAGGCCATCATCACGCTGGCCGCCGCCGACTCCAACGTGCCACACGCGCTGCGCCTGCACTACAACGTGTCCGCGCTGTGGCGCGTGCTGCCGGCGGACGAACACGTGCGGCAGCAGTTCGGCCGCATCCTGGCCGGCAAGCTGTTCGGCGGCGCCTCGACGGAACAGGGCACGCCCAAACCCGGCCTCATCACCACGCGGCTGACGCGCCAGGACGGCCACTACCGCCTGAACGGCCGCAAGTACTACTCGACCGGCACCCTGTACGCCGACTACGCCTACATCGCCGCCATCGACGAGCAGGACCAGCCCGTCACCGTGATCCTGCCGCTGGACCGCCCGGGCCTGGAGATCGTGGACGACTGGGACGGCTTCGGCCAGCGCCTGACGGCCAGCGGCAGCCTGCTGCTGCACGATGCCCGCGTCGAGGAATCCGAACTGCAGCGCGTGTCCCTGCGCGAGCTGGGACTGCCCAGCCATCACATTTCCGCCTGGCGCCAGCTGGTGCTGGTGGCGACGGCCGCCGGCATCGTGCGCGCGCTGGTGCGGGAAACCCGGGACTACGTGCGCAGCAAGGGCCGCGCGGCCCTGCACAGCAGCGCGGACGCGGCCCGCGACGATCCCTTCATCCAGCAGGCCATCGGCGATATCGCGGCGCACAGCCATGCCATCGACGCGCTGGTGCGCGACACGGCCCGCGAGCTGGAACGCGGCGCGCAAGCCATCCGGCGGCGCGCGCCCGACGCCCAGGCCATCGTGCTGCAGGGCGGGCTGGCCACGGCCAAGACGCAGCTCATCGTCAGCAAGCTCGCGCTGCACGCCGGCCAGCAGCTGTTCGAGGCGGGCGGCGCGTCGGCCACCTCGTCCGCCTTGCAACTGGACCGGCACTGGCGCAACCTGCGCACGATCTTCAGCCACAACCCGTTGAGCCACAAGGCGCGCGTGCTGGGCGACTATCACCTGAACGGCACGACCACCGAGTTCGAGCAGGGACGGGTGTTCTGAACGGACGTGCGGCGGCGCAGGCAATGCGCCGCCCGCGTGGCTGACAAAGCAAAATGGCGCCTCGCGGCGCCATTTTTCATTGCCGGGCCGCCTCAAGATGAAAAGCGCCCCCCTCGGGGGGACAGCAAGCGCACGTAGTGCGCGCGGCGTGGGGGGTATTTTTCATGCCGCGCGCGCGCTGCGCGGCGGCGGTTCCTGCACGCCCCGCCGCAAGCCCGGCCTGGGCGCGGCGGCGATCAGCGCCTGGGTGTAGGGATGGCGCGGCGCGCGCCAAATCTCGTCCGGCAGCCCTTCCTCCACGATCCTGCCCTGGTGCATGACGATGACGCGGTCCGACAGGTAGCGCACCACCGACAGGTCGTGCGAGATGAACAGGTACGACAGGCCGAAGTCCTGCTTCAGGTCCACCAGCAGGTTCAGGATCTGGGCCTGAATGGACACGTCCAGCGCCGACACCGGCTCGTCCAGCACCACCAGGTCCGGGCGCAGGATCAGCGCGCGGGCGATGCCGATGCGCTGGCGCTGTCCGCCGGAGAACTCGTGCGGGTAGCGGCCGGCGGCCGAGGCCGGCAGCCCGACCCGGTCCAGCATGGCGGCGATGCGCGCGCGCCGGGCGTGGCGGTCGCGTTCGCCATGCAGCGCCAGCGCCGCGTCCAGCGTGTCGTACACGCTGCGCCGGGGATTGAGCGAGGCATACGGATCCTGGAACACCATCTGGATGCGCTTGCGCCACGGCCGCACCTGGCGCGGCCGCAGGGACGCTAGGTCCGCGCCGTCCAGCTCGATGCGGCCGGATGCCGGGTCGGTCAGCCTGAGCAGCGTGCGCGACAGCGTGGACTTGCCGCAGCCGGACTCGCCCACCAGCCCCAGGGTCTCGCCGCGCGCGATATCGAACGATAGGTCGTCCACCGCATGCAGCAGGTCCCCGTCGCGCCGGCGGTACGTCGTGCGCAGGGACTGCACCGACAGCAGCGTGGGGCCGCGCGGCGCGGGCGTGTGGACCCGGACGGAATCCTGCGCCTGCAGTCCCGCCGCGCCGCCATGCGCGCGCCGGACCTCGGGCAGGCGCGCGCTGCTGTAGTGCAGCGCCTTGCCCCCGTGCAGCGAAGCGCCCAGCAGGCCCTGCGTATACGCATGGCGCGGCCGCGCCAGCAATTCCATGGCGGACGCCTCTTCAACTTTCTCGCCGTCCAGCATGACCAGCACCCGGTCGGCCCATTGCGACACCACGCCCAGGTCGTGCGTGATGAGCAGGAGGCCCATGGACAGTTCGCGCCGTAGCTCGTCCAGCAACTCCAGGATGCGCGCCTGCACGGTGACATCCAGCGCCGTGGTCGGCTCGTCGGCGATCAGCAGCCGGGGCTGGCAGGCGACGGCCATGGCGATCATGACGCGCTGGCGCTGGCCGCCGGACAGGTTGTGCGGATAGTCCTCGATGCGGCGCTGCGGCTCCGGGATCTTCACCAGCGCCAGCATCTCCACCGCCCGCCGGTGCGCGGCCTCGCGCGACAGGCCCTGGTGCAGGCGCAACGACTCGACGATCTGCGCGCCCACGGTATGCACCGGATTGAGCGAAGTCATCGGCTCCTGGAAGATCATCGAGATCTCGCCGCCCCGGATCGCGCGCAGCTGCGGCAACGGCAGGCGGACCAGGTCCTGCCCGCGAAAGCGGACTTCCCCGGCGATGCTGGCCTGCGGCGCCAGCAGGCGCAGCAGGGCCAGAGCGGTGGTCGATTTGCCGCAACCCGATTCGCCCACCAGCGCCAGCGTCTCGCCCTGGCCCAGCGTGAAATCCAGCTGCTTGACGGCGTGATGGCCGCCGTCGCGGCCACGGAACCGGACGTCCAGGCCGCGCACGTCCAGCAGCGCGGGCGGAAGATGGGGTACAGGGGTCATGCGCGGCCTCTCAAGCGCGGATTGAACGCGTCGTTGATGCCGTCGCCCACCAGATTGAGCGACAGCACGGTCAGGATGATGGCGACGCCGGGCGCGGCGGCCAGATACCAGGCGGTGCGCAGATGCTCGCGTCCTTCGCCGATCATGCTGCCCCAGCTGACCACGTTGGGATCGCCCATGCCCAGGAAGGACAGGGCCGACTCCATCAGGATCGCGGTGGCCACCAGCACCGAACTCGTCACCACCACCGGCGGCAGGGCATTGGGCAGGATCTCGCGGAAGATGATCCAGGCGTCGCCGAAGCCCTGGCTGCGCGCGGCCTGAACGAACTCCGCCTCGCGCAGCGCGCGGAACTCGGCGCGCACCAGCCGCGCGATCACGGGCCAGGACGCCGCGCCGATGGCCAGCACGATCATGCGCGCGGACGGCTGGCCGATGGCCACGATGACGATGACCAGCAAAAAGGTCGGGATGGTCTGCACCAGCTCGGTAAGGCGCACCAGCACATCGTCCAGCCAGCCGCCGAAATAGCCGGCCGCCGCGCCGACCAGCACGCCGATGCCCAGGCTGATGCCAGCGGCGGCCGCGCCCACGGCCAGCGACACGCGCGCGCCATGCGCCAGGCCGGCGGCCACGTCACGGCCGAGCGAGTCGCTGCCCAGGAAGAAAGCGGCATCCTGGCCGGGACCGAGCAGCGGCTGCGCGACCATGTCCAGCGGATCGCCGGGGAACAGCACGCCGGCGAACACCGCCGACAAGGCCACGGCCATAAGCAGCAGCACGCCAGCCAGGGCGGAGGGATTGCGCAGGAAAGCGCGCCAGGCCGATGCGCGCGCCGCCAGGCCGGCCGCATCGGCCGCCTGGGCCGGGGCGGGCTTGCGCGTCGGAATCAACAGGGCTTTCAAGGTCATGGCCAGCCGGCCCTCCTGTGCGGGGTCATTGGGTCAGCGCAGCCGGATGCGCGGGTCGAGCCAGGCCTGCAGCAGGTCCACCAGCATGTTGGCCACGATCACCAGCAGCGAGGACAGGAACAGGATGCCCAGCAGCACGGCGTAGTCGCGCGCCAGCACCGATTCCAGCGCCAGCCTTCCCAGGCCGGGCCAGCTGAACACGGTCTCGATCACGGTCGCGCCGCCCAGCAGCGCGCCGAAGTGCATGCCCGCCACCGTCGTGACCGGGATCAGCGCGTTGCGCAGCACATGCCGGAACGTGACCGCGCCCGGCCCCAGGCCCTTGGACTCGGCGGTCCGCACATAGTCCTGGCGGCTGACCTCCAGCATGGACGCGCGCGTCAGGCGCGCGAAGATCGCGATGAAAAAGCCGGACGTGGCCAGGGCCGGCAGGACCAGATGGCGCGCGCCGTCGACGAACGCGGCCCAGCCCGTCAGGCCCGCGCCTATCGTGTAGCTGCCGCCGGTGGGCAGCCAGCCCAGCTTGACCGAGAACAGCACGATGGCCATCAGTCCCAGCCAGAACGAGGGCGTGGAATACAGCAGCAAGGCGACGACGGACAACAGCCGGTCCTGCCACTTGCCGGCGCGCGCCGACATCAGCACGCCCAGCAGCACGCCGGCGCAGACGGCAATGCCCAGCGCCGTGCCCATCAGCAGCAGCGTGTTGCCCAGCCGGTCCAGGATCAGCTGCGCCACCGGCGCGTTGTGGCGCGGCGACATGCCCAGGTCGAACTGCGCGATGCCGGTCAGGTAGCGCCACAGCCGTTCCAGCATCGGCAGGTCCAGCCCGAAGTGGCGCCGCAGCTGCGCCATGCCTTCCTCGGTGGCGCTGCCGGATTCGGCGGCGATCACGTCCGCCGCGTCGCCGGGCACCAGCTCCAGCAGGACGAAGTTCAGCGCCACGATGCCGATCACCGTGGGCACGGCCTGCCAGGCGTTGCGCCGCAGGACGCCGGCGATGCGGGCCAGGCCATGGCGGCGAAAGACGCTCATGTCATGCGCCCCTGGCTCAAGATCCGGCGAAGTACACGTCGGCGAAATTGCCGCGCGTGCCTTCGGCGCTCGTGTCCCAGTCCTTCACCTTGCGGCCTACGATGGTGACGTTAGGATTGGCGCCCAGCTCGATGGACGCGGCGTCATCGCGCACCGCGCGCTGAAACTCGACGAACAACTGGCGGCGCCGCGCTTCGTCCGGCTCCACCGCGGCCGCCTCCAGCAGACGGTCTACCTCGGGGTTCTGGTAGTGCGAGGCGTTGGAGAAGGGCAGTCCGATCTTGAAATTACGCGACCAGAACACCCGCTGCACGCCAATGGTGGGATCGAAGGTGTTGGTCAGGTTCTCCAGCGTGATATCGAAGGCCCTGTCCGTGTACACGCGCGTCACGTAGGTGGCGAAGTCCAGGCTTTCCAGCTCGGCGTCCAGGCCGATGCGCAGCAGCGCCTGGCGCACGAACTCGGCCGCGCGGCGATCCTGGAACGGGTTGTAGAGCAGCCGGACCTTGAAGCGCTTGCCATCCGCCTTGCGCGGATAGCCGGCGCCGTCTAGCGCCGCCTCGGCCGCCTTCACGTCATAGGGATAGTGCCGGATCTGGTCGTCGTGAAAGCGTGTCAGGGCCTTGCCGATGGGGCTGGCCGACACTACCCCGCGCCCGTACCACACGGTACGCGCGAAGACCTCGACGTTCAGCGACTGGGCCACCGCCTGGCGCACCTCGCGCTTGCGGAACGGCTCGGAATCGAAGTTGAAATAGATCTGCTGGTGATCGCCCACATAAGGCCATGGCGTCACGTCCACCACGACGTGCTTCAGCTTCTCGAAGCGGTCGATGTCCGACAGCGCGATGGACTTGTTCGCCAGCTGCGCTTCGCCGGACTCCAGCGCCGCCGCGCGCGCGGCGGCCTCCGGAATGAATCGGGCGACCGCGACATCCAGGTAGGGCTTGGGCGCGTTCCAATAGTTCGGATTGCGCTCCAGCCGCACATGACTGCCACGCACCCATTCCTTGAAGATGAACGGCCCGGTGCCCACCGGACTGTTATTGCGCGGATTGGTGGCCACGTCCTTGCCCTCGTACAGATGCTTGGGCACGATCGGCGATTCCGAGGCCGACAGCGCCGTCAGCAGGTAGGGCGCGGGCTTTTCCAGCTTGAGCACCAGCGTGTGGTCGTCCGGCGTCTCGATGGCGCCGACGTTGGCGAAGGTCACGCGTCCGCGCGGATGCACGGCCTTGATGGTGGCGATGGAATAGGCCGCGTCGGCGGCCGTGAAGGGCTGGCCGTCGTGCCACTTGACGCCCTGGCGCAGCGTGAACTCATAGCGCAGGCCATCGGCCGACACCTGCCAGCCAGTGGCGAGCTGGGCGATGGGCTTGAGCTCCCGGTCATAGGCGAGCAACCCTTCGATCACCTTGGGCCCGAGTTCCGTGCTGCCGCCGGCCGAGGTGGTCAGCGGCACGAACGCGGCCGGCTCCTGCGGAATGATCCAGGTGAGCGTGCCACCGCGCGGCGGCGTCGCCTGGCTCCAGGCCGGCGACGCCAGCGTCGCCGCGCCGATCAGCGCCAGCAGGCCCAGCAGCCGGGCCAGCCCGCGCGGGTGCGAATTTTCTCGGATGCTCTGCATTGCTTGCGTTCCACCAATCTACGGAAAGCGTCGATATTAGAAAGACCCTCGCGCCATCGCTACGACTGATGAATCATGAGCAAATATCCGCATCCCGACGCGCCCGACCGACCCAGTGGAGCCGTGGCGCGCGCCGCCACGCCTATGGAAATGGCGCCTTAGCAAATGGAAATTGGTTCTTTGACGCGCCTTTCGCCGCTTACCGACAATGCAGGATTCCCCCAGCCCTGGCGCACGTTCCATGAGCACACTACTCGCGGCCGATCCAGCCGCCGTCATCGAGCATCATCCATCTCCCGCCGATCTGCCCGGCAGTCCGTTCGCACAGGCGCTGCGCCAGCCCATCCTGCTGGGCCTGTTCCTGCCGATCCAGGCCGGCGGCTGGAGCGCCTCCACGCTGGAGCGGACCACCGACTGGCGCTGGGAGTACAACCGCGACCTGGTGCTGAAGGCCGAAGCGCTGGGCTTCGACCTGGTGTTCGCGCTGTCGCAATGGCTGCCCAAGGGCGGCTATGGCGGCGTGTTCGACGGCAACGCGCTGGACTCGTTCCAGACCACCGCCGCGCTCACCTCCATCACCCGCCGCATCCTGCTGATCTCGACGATCCACGTGCTCTACGGCCCGCTGCATCCGCTGCACCTGGCCAAGTGGGGCGCGACGCTGGACCATATCTCCGGCGGCCGCTGGGGCATCAACGTGGTCACGGGCCACCGGGAAGTCGAGCACCGCGCCTTCGGCACTGAACAGATCGAGCACGACCGGCGCTATGAATTGGCGGCGGAATTCGTCGACGTGCTGCAACGGCTGTGGCGCGAGGACGAGCCGCTGTCCTTCAGCGGCCGCTCGTCATGGAAACTGCAGGATGCCTATGTCACGCCCAAGCCGCGCTATGCGCGGCCGCTGCTGGTCAGCGCCACCGGCTCGGATGCTGGCATCGCCTACGCGGCGCGCCATTCGGATGTGGTCTTCATCACCAGTCCAGGCGCGTCGGACTTCGCCAGCGCGATCGAGGTCCTGCCCGCCCACGCCGAACGCGTGAAGGCCGCCGCGCGCGGCATCGGCCGGCGCGTGCGCACGCTGCTCAATCCCATGGTGATCAGCCGCGAGACCGAGAGCGAGACGCGCGCCTATTACGAGGCCATCGTCGCCAGGCAGGATTTCCGCACGCCCGACGGCTTCCAGAGCCTGAAGAGCGATGCCCATGCCTGGCGTGGCCGGGAGGGCGTGGACCCGCCCAGCCGCCGCGCCATCGGCGGCAATATCGAAGTGGTGGGCACGCCCGAACAGATCGTCGAACAGTTCGTGCGGCTCAGGCAGGCCGGCATCGACGGCCTGCAGCTGAGCTTCTTCGACTTCAAGCCGGACCTGGAATTCTTCGGCGACAGGATCCTGCCGCTGATGAAACAGGCCGGCCTGCGGACTTAGGCGCGGCGCGCCGTCAGCCACTGCGCCGGCTTGAGCGCCTTGCCCACGATGCGGATCTCGCCGATGCTGCCGAAGAAGCCGTCGGCGCGTCGGCCATCCCATGAGCCCGCGCCGATGATCCAGGGCATGTTGGCCGCCAGCGCGGCCAGGCCGGGCGCGTTGCTGGCGTTGCGCAGCACCGGCGCGCCCTCGATGTACAGCACGGTTTCATGCGTGACCTCGTCGTTGACGATGGCCACGTGCATCCACTTGTCGGCGATGATCTCGCCGGACCAGTTGGTCTTGGCGCCGCGCGTGCCCGACACTTCGGGCACGACTTCCCACTGGACTTCGCGCAGGCTGGACAAGGCGAACAGCAGCGGCGGCGACTCCGGATCGCCGTCCGAGAAGCCGGCCAGGTCGCCGCGCTTGCCGTCGCGCGTCATGACGTTCATCCACGCGTGCTTCTGCGCCGTCCAGTCCTTGTCGATCTTGAGGAAGGCCTCGACGGTATAGCCCGACGGCACCGTCGCCGGATTGATCGGCGCGGCCACGTCGGTCGTGAAATAGCTCATGCGGGCCGTGTTCTTGTCCGTGTTCAGGAAGCGCACCGAGCCGGGCGCGGCCGACAGGTAGTGATGGTCGCCCGACCACACCAGATCGGCTTCCTGCGCCCCGGCCACGCCATCGATGTTCAGCGGCGCGCGGCGGATCGGGTTCGCGCCCGTCACGTCGGCCACGGTCTCGCCCACCTTCACGGGCTGCCCGGCAACGCCGCCGAAGAAGCGCCAGTGCGCCAGCGTGTTGGCGACCTTGGGATAGTCCTCGGAGTCGACGGCCGGCTTCTGCACGATCGTGGCGGGATCGGTGTAGTTCGCCAGGATCAGCGCGCGCGCCTGCTCGACCAGCGAGCCGCGCGTGGCGGCGCCCGGCTTGAAGGTCTTGTTGAAGCCCGAGAAACGCTGGGCGAAGTCCATCTTGATCGTGAACTGCTCGTTCGGCGCCGTCAGCACCGCCTGGTCGAAGGCGTTCAGCGTTTCCTTGGGTTTTTGCGGCACCCAGGGCGAGAAGGACAGAACCTTGATCTCGTTGTGGGTCAGGTCGAATTCGTACAGGCGCATCAGGCCGTTGCCGCCCTGGTAGGCCATCTGGTAGTCGACCACCATCTCCTCGACGGGATTGCCGAAGTCATTGGTCTTCGTCAGCCGCGCCGCGCCGTGGTAGTGGCCGTTGAGCGTCATGAAGATCTGGTCGTTCTTGCGGATCAGCTTTTCCCACAGCATTTTGCCGTAGGGCACTTCCAGCGGCGACACGCCGTCCTTGTCGATGTTCAGCAGCTGGTGATTGACCAGGATGACCGGCAGCGTGGGATTGGCGCGGATGACCAGGTTGGCCCATTCCAGCGCCGCGTCCGACACGCGCCACGACAGCGACAGCACCATGAACTTCTGCCCCTCGGCTTCGAACACATGGTATTCGTGGAAGCCGCTGGCATCACGGCCGCCGAACGTGGCCTGCTGTTTCGCGCGGTCGCGGCCGAAGTTCTTCAGATAGGGTTCGAGCGCCCGGTCCCGCAGCTCGTCGGTTTCCTTCCCGTTCTTCTGGCTGCTCTCGTCCACATAGTCGCGATCCATGATCACGTCATGGTTGCCCGCCAGGATGGAGTAGGGCACCTTGGCGTCCTCCAGCACCTTCATCGCGGCGCTGGCCACCTTCCATTGGTCCGGCTTGCCTTGCTGGTCGACCACGTCGCCCAGGTGCGCCAGGAACGGGATGTTCAAGGCGGCGGCATGCTGCGCCACCCAGCGGGTCTGGGCCTGGAACGGCTCGCTGCCGTACTTGCGCATGAACTGCTGGTTCTCGGCATCGGTGGCGTAGCGCGAGTAGAACTGCGTGTCCGGCAGCACCGCCAGGGCGAAGGTCGACGCGAGCGCGGGCTGCGGCTGCGGTTGCGGCTTGGCCGGGACCGCATCATCGTCATCGTCGCTGCTGCTGTTGCAGCCCGCCAGCAACAGGCTGCCGCCGATGGGCAGCAAGGTCGCCCCGATGCCGGCGCGCAGCAGGCTGCGCCGCGTGGTGTTGAGCGCGATGGGCAGGTCGGCGCTTTGCTGCGCGGTGATGACTGGGGTCTGGGAGGGGGTCTTGCTGCCGTGCTTCATGAATGCAACCTGGAAAAGCTAGGCAGTCTAGGCAGGACGAATGACGTAGCCATGACGATGGCCATACTGCGGACGGGAAGCCACAGCCTGCGCTGTCAGGCCATGGACTTATTCACATGTTATGGAAACGCGCGACGCCTGGAGACGGCGACGCCGCGCCCTCTCCTCAAGGCCGGCCGCGCGTCAGCCGATAGGACCGGAATGCCGGCGTGACGGCGGCCACGGCGAGATTGCATCCGACCAGGCCCAGCATCATCCACAGCGCGGCATCGATGCCCGAGGCCGCGATCAGGCTGCCCGCGACATACGGAAATCCGAAGGCGCCGGCGAAATAGCCCAGGGTGAACACCTGCGACGCGGCGGGAATGGAGATGCCCAGGCCGTCGGCCAGATTGACCGCCATGGCGTTGAGCGTGGAATAGGTCAGGCCATATCCGGTGGCGAACAGGATGGTGGCGGCGACATAGAGCGGCGCGCTGCCTGCATTCACGGCCAGCAGCAGGATGCCGCCCAGCGTGATCGCGAACAGGGCCAGGGCCAGGCGCCCCAATGGCAGCTTGCCGATCCATGAGGCGACGGTGAAGCGCAGCAGCACGGTGGTGATGGTGAAGGTCAGGAAGAACGTGTCGGCGCTCAGTCCCCGTGACTGCGCATAGAGGCTTTGGAAGGTCGACAGTCCGGCGAAGGTGCAGGCGGCGATGCCCATCAGCGCGACCGGCAGCACGGTCTTCGCGCGCAGCACGCAGGCCACGGCGGACAGCGACAGCGCCACCGTCTTGAGCGGCAACTGCGGCTGGCGGGCCAGGCTGCGCCGCAGCAGCCAGGCAAAGCCCGCCGCGATCACGCAGCACGCGGCATAGGCCGCGAAAGCAGCGGACACCCTGCCGGACTGCCGCGCCAGGAAATGGCCGAGCGGCGCGGCCAGCCCCATGCCCAGCATCTGCGATCCCGACAGCAGGGTCAGCGCCTCCAGGCGCGCGTTCGGTTTCAGGCAATGGATAAGCAGGATCGGCGCCAGCATGTAGAACACGGCCCACCCCAGGCCCAGCAGCAGGCCGCCCGCGTAGGCCATCGGCAAGCCGCCTGCGCCCATCAAGGCGAAACAGGCCATCGCCATGGCCATCGCGCCCGCCGCGCAGGCGATCAAGGGCAGGATGCCCATGCGCTCGGCCCAGCGTCCGGCGAAGACGGAGCCGACCAGCGTCGCCACGATGCCGACGCCGATGACGGTGCCGGCGCGGGACGCCGCGTAGCCGGCGGCGACCAGCGCATCCGCCAGCAGGAAACTCGCGCCGTAGGCCAGCGCCAGCGACATGGCGGCCAACAGATATGGCAGAAGGATGTGCATGGGCAGCCGATCCGCCAACTGCGTTTCCGCATCCTGGGGCGCTACGAAATGACGGGTCGCGAAACGGGACGAAGCGTTCATGGATGGCGGCGCAGCGGGAGGATCGTCGGGGAGCCGCCATTATCCCTCTACGGCGGCAGCTCCGGCGAGCCGCAAGCCGACGGCCGGACGCGCGTTTCCTCGCGCCTCTGCGTGAACCATGCGGGCCAGGAGCTGCGGTGCCTGTCAGCCGCTTCGATGCAGGGAATCAGCACCTGTTCCAGCACGGGCAATTGATCGGCCGATTTGGCGATCCGGTATTTGACGCTGTGCACGCACTCCCGGTCGTCGAATTCGCAACGATTGAGCCGGGTGCCGCCACAGGGACCGTTCGCCAGGCCCTTGGGGCAGGTCTCGGGACAGACGTAAAGCGTCTCCTGCAGGCGGCAGCTGCCGCAGGTATCGCAGCCGACCAGCGGCCGCTTGACCATGCGTTCGACGGCATGCAGCGCATGCGCCGCCACGGCGGCCTGCCAGATCGGCCGCGTCATGCTCCAGCCAAAGGCTTTGCCGAGCCATCCCCTGCGGCTGAAGAATTGGCGATGCATTGTCGAGAACAGCGCGTAGCGAAGGCGTTCCCGACGGGTGGCGGTGACGTCGGACCGCCCCAGTTCCCATGCGCTGGCGTCGGGGGTGAAACCTACCTGCGGCGCCCCCGGCATCCGCCAGCTGGCATGCCATTGTTCGAGCCATTCGGCCAGCGATGTGATCCGATCCCGTTGCGCGATGAGCGCCTGCTCCAGCAGCAGCAGTTCGTCCAGCGTGTGCACCCCGGACACATGCGCGCCGGCATAGCCCATCAACCGCAAGCCCACGATCTGCAAGGCCAGGCGCTCGATGCCGCGTCTGGCCGCAAGGGCCTGGGAGACGTCCTGCTCCCTGGCCAACAGCTCGCGCATGGTGTCGGTGATGACGACGCCGGGCACGGCCCGCAGCGCGGCGGCGCGCTTGTCGGTCAAGCTCATGACGCAGGCCAGCATGGGTTTCATGCCGTGCTGCGCGCGCATCCAGGTCTGGGCCTCGACATGCTTGGCGGCGTCGAAACCCAATTGCAGGGTCAGGAAATCCGCGCCCGCCAGCAGCTTCTTCCGCGCCTTCAGATACTGCGCGCCGCCTTCTTCCTCGCGGTACTTGAACGGGTTCAACGCCGCGCCCAGCAGCCAGTCCGGTCCGTGCTCGCGGGCAATCTGCAGCGCGGACACCGACTCCAGATAACGCACGGCGGCCCCGCCGGGATCATGGCCCGGCAGGCGGTCCCCGCTGAGCAGCAGCAATTGATTCAGGCCACGGGTCTTCATCGCCGCCATCTGACGCAGCAGATCCGCGCGCTCGCGGTCCTTGCCTGAAAAATGCAGCAGGGATGCGGCCGGATCGCCCAACGCGCCCGCGCCTTCCAGCGGACTCAGATCGGAATGCGCGCCGACGCGATCGGCGAAGGCCGGCAGCAAGGGCCAGCCCGCCAGATGTCCGCGCTGCACGATCCGCCCGAGCCCCGCCAGGCGCGCGGGGGACTGCTGGGGGATGATCTCCAACACGCAGACAAAGCGCCCGTCGTCCAGCGCCTGCTTCAATGCGCTCAAGACGATTCGATACCTGGCAACGTCATGCGGATGGGGCGGCGGCGGTCACACGCTCAAGCCTCGCAGTGCGCGGCGATGTTGCGGTACTGCCCTTTGAAATACAGCAATGGCTGCGTGGCGGCGGTTTGCTGCAGGTTCAGCGCCTTCACCTCGCCGATGACGATCACGTGATCGCCGGCGGCGTGTTCGGCGTAGATGTCGCAATCCAGCCAGTGCAGGCTGCCGGCGATGAGCGGATTGCCCAGCGGCGATTCCCGCCACTCGATGCCGTGCCACTTGTCCGTGCCGCGACGGGCGAACTGATTGGAAATATCGACCTGCTCATCCGACAGGATATTGACCGCGAATCGGCCTGCCTGGCGGATCTTGGGATAGCTGGCCGAACCGGACATCACGCTGAATGACACCAGCGGCGGGTTCATCGACACGCTGTAGAACGACTGGCAGGTGAAACCCACCGGCTCGCCCGCGATGTGCGATGTGACCACCGTGATGCCGGACGCATAGTGTCCGAGCGCTTCGCGAAAGCGCAATGGTTCGATGGCGGTGCTGGGGAGTGACATGGTAGCTGCGAAGTACGACGGACTGCTCGACGGCGAGCCTGCCGCCGCAAACGAATGCGGTGGCAGGCTCTGCCCCAGGCTTAGTTCGAGAGTTCCTGGCGGACGATTTCCGCGCCGGCGCTCAGCGCGCTCAGCTTGCCGCGCGCGACGGCGCGGGGCAGGGGCGCCATGCCGCAGTTGGTGCAGGGATAGAGCTTGTCGGCATCCACGAACTGCAGGGCCTTGCGCAGGGTATTGGCGACTTCCTCGGGCGTTTCGATGGTGTTGGTGGCCACATCGATGGCCCCGACCATCACCTTCTTGCCGCGAATCAGCTCGATGAGATCCATCGGCACGCGGGAATTCTGGCATTCCAGCGAAACGATATCGATGCTGGACTTCTGCAGCTTGGGGAAGGCCTCTTCATACTGGCGCCATTCGGAGCCCAGCGTCTTCTTCCAATCCGTGTTGGCCTTGATGCCATAGCCGTAGCAGATGTGGACGGCCGTCTCGCACTTCAGGCCTTCGATGGCCCGTTCCAGCGTGGCCACGCCCCAGTCATTCACCTCGTCGAAGAAGACATTGAACGCGGGCTCGTCGAACTGGATGATGTCGACGCCGGCCGCTTCCAGTTCCTTGGCTTCCTGATTCAGGATCTTGGCGAATTCCCAGGCCAGCTTTTCGCGGCTCTTGTAGTGATCGTCATACAGCGTATCGATCATGGTCATGGGACCGGGCAGCGCCCATTTGATCGGCTGCCTGGTCTGCTGGCGCAGGAACTTGGCGTCCTCGACGAAGACCGGCTTGCGGCGCGCCACGGCGCCGACGACGGAGGGCACGCTGGCGTCATAGCGATCGCGGATCCGCACCGTCTTGCGATTCTCGAAATCAACGCCTTCCAGGTGCTCGATGAAGGTGGTCACGAAGTGCTGGCGCGTCTGTTCGCCATCGCTGACGATGTCGATGCCCGCGTGTTGCTGTTCCTGCAGGGACAGGCGCAGCGCGTCTTGCTTGCCTTCGAGCAAGCCCTCGTCCTGCAGTTTCCAGGGCGACCAGAGCGTCTCGGGTTGCGCCAGCCAGGAGGGTTTGGGCAGGCTGCCGGCGGTGGAAGTGGGGAGCAGTTTTTTCACGATGAATGACCTGGTAGCTTTTTATTGATCAAAACGGGCGGTGGCGGACCACTGCGCAAGAACCGATTGGTAGGGCTTGATGAAGTGCTCTTCGACAAACCGTCCCTGCTCGACAGCCAGCCGGCTGCGTTCCTCTCGGTCATAGACGATGCGGGTCAGCGAATAATCCTGGTGCTTCAGGCTGGGCTGATAGGATTTCCCCGCCGCGGAATTCGCGTTGTAGATCTCGGGCCGATAGATCTTCTGGAAGGTATCCATCGTGCTGATGGTGCCGATCAGCTCGAGATTGGTGTAGTCGCCCAGCAGATCGCCCGTGAAATAGAAGGCCAGGGGCGCGGCGCTGTTCGGCGGCATGAAGTAGCGAACCTTCATGCCCATTTTCTTGAAATATTCATCGGTCAGGGAATATTCGTCCTGCAGGTATTCAACGCCCAGCACCGGATGCTGGTTTTCCGTGCGGTGGTAGACCTTGCTGCTGGAAACGCTCAGGCAGATGACGGGCGGCTTCTTGAAATATTCCTTGTAAGTGCTGGAATTCACAAAAAGCCTGAAAAGCTTGCCGTGCAGATCGCCGAAATCTTCCGGCGTGCTGAACTTGGCCTGATCCTTGTTGTGCTCCAGCAGCAGTACGCTGAAGTCATAATCCCGCACGTAGGAGGAGAAATTATTCCCCACGATGCCGTCGATGCGCTCGCCGGTTTTGCGGTCGACGATATTGGTCTTCAATATCTCGATCAAGGGAAGGGCATTGCCGCTGGTTTCCCCATCGATATTCAATTCGACCGAGATGATTTCAAGTTCGACCGTATAGCGATCGCCCTTGGGGTTGTCCCAATGCGCCAGGGCATTGAAACGATTGTCTATCATGCGGAAGGTGTTGCGCAGGTTCTCCTGGCGACTTGTCCCTCTGGCCAGATTGGCGAAATTGGTGGTGATGCGCGTATTATCCGAGGGACGATAATCCTCATCGAAATTAATACTCTTGATGGAAAACTTGAAATCTCTGCTCATTGCTATCTGGCGCCCAGGACCCTGAAATAAAACCCGCTTGCTGCCACAATGCTTGCCAGTATTATTTTTGATTCTCTTGACCTGGCAGCCTTGACATCCCCGGAATCAGGGCCGAATTCTATGCTGCGCTGCGCATAAATAAAAATGAAATGATTTCAAAACACCATTAGCCAGACTCATAGTCTGTATAAATGAGTTGGTCTCATAATATTATTAGTCAAACTCATATAACCGGACCGGCTGATTGGCGCGACAACGCACCGCCTCCGTCAGCGCCTTTGCCGTCGTTTAGAGTCCAAAAAAAATGGCCGCATGAGCGGCCATTCTGAAGAAAGCGCGCACCGGGCGCGCCCGCCTCACTCCACCGTCACGCTCTTGGCCAGATTGCGCGGCTTGTCCACGTCCGTGCCGCGCGCGCAAGCCGTGTGATACGACAGCAGTTGCAGCGGCACCGTGTGCAGGATCGGCGACAGCATGCCGTAGTGCTCGGGCATGCGGATCACGTGCATGCCCTCGGCGCTGACGATCTTGCTGTCGGCGTCGGCGAACACATACAGCTCGCCGCCGCGCGCGCGCACTTCCTGCATGTTGGACTTCAGCTTTTCCAGCAGGCCGTCCTTGGGCGCGATGGTGACCACGGGCATGTGCTCGGTCACCAGGGCCAGCGGGCCGTGCTTGAGTTCGCCTGCCGGGTAGGCTTCGGCGTGGATGTAGCTGATTTCCTTGAGCTTGAGCGCGCCTTCCAGCGCGATCGGATAGTGCATGCCGCGACCCAGGAACAGCGCGTTTTCCTTGGAGGCGAAGCGGTCCGCCCAGGCCATGATTTGCGGTTCCAGCGCCAGCACCGAACCGATGGCGGCGGGCAGGTGGCGCAGCGACTTGATGTGCGCGGCTTCCTGCTCGGCGGTCAGATTGCCGCGCACCTGCGCCAGCGCCAGCGTCAGCAGGAACAGGCCGGTCAGCTGGGTGGTGAAGGCCTTGGTCGAGGCCACGCCGATCTCCACGCCGGCGCGCGTGATGTAGGACAGCTTGCACTCGCGCACCATGGCGCTGGTGGCCACGTTGCAGATGGTCAGCGTGTGCTGCATGCCCAGCGAGCGCGCGTGCTTGAGCGCGGCCAGCGTGTCGGCCGTTTCGCCGGACTGCGAGATCGTCACCACCAGCGCGCGCGGGTTCGGCACGCTGTCGCGGTAGCGGTATTCGCTGGCGATTTCGACATTCACCGGGATCTTGGCGACGGACTCGATCCAGTACTTGGCGGTCAGGCCGGCGTAATAGCTGGTGCCGCAGGCCAGGACCAGCACCGAATCGATGTCCTTGAAGATCTTGTAGGCGTCGTCGCCGAACAGCTCGGGCGTGACGGACTCGATGTCCTGCAGGGTATCGCCGACCGCGCGCGGCTGCTCGAAGATTTCCTTCTGCATGTAGTGGCGGTACGGACCCAGCTCGGCGGCGCCGGTGTGCACGTGCACGGTGTGCACGGCGCGATCGGCGGCGCGGCCTTCGGCGTCCACGATCCAGACGCGGGTCAGCTGCAGGTCGACGACGTCGCCGTCTTCCAGGTAGATGATCTGGTCGGTGGTGCCAGCCAGGGCCAGCGCATCGGACGCCAGGAAGTTCTCGTTCTGGCCCACGCCCACCACCAGCGGCGAGCCCTGGCGGGCGCCGACCACGCGGTGCGGCTCATCGCGGCAGAACACGGCGATGGCGTAGGCGCCATGCAGGCGGCGCACGGCCTGCTGCACGGCCTCGAACAGGTCGCCGGCGTACAGGTGGTTGACCAGGTGGGCGATGACCTCGGTGTCGGTCTGGCTTTCGAAGACGTAGCCGGCGGCCTGCAGCTCGGCGCGCAGTTCGTCGTGGTTCTCGATGATGCCGTTGTGGACCAGCGCGATGCGCGGCTCGTCATTGCCCAGGTGCGAGAAGTGCGGGTGGGCGTTGTGCGTGGCCGGCACGCCGTGGGTGGCCCAGCGGGTGTGGGCGATGCCGGTGAAGCCGGTCACATGGTCCTGGGCGATCTGGTCGCTCAGTTCGGCCACGCGCTGCGTGCTGCGCGTGCGGCGCAGGTGGCCGTCGGCGTAGACCGCGACGCCGCAGGAGTCGTAGCCGCGGTATTCCAGCCGCTTCAGGCCTTCAACGAGGATCGGGGTGATGTCGCGCTGGGCGACGGCGCCAACAATGCCGCACATAGGAGAAACTCCTGTAAGGGTTCGGGTACGGAACGCATTGTGCGCGCGCCACAAAGAAATTTGATTTCTTTATGTGAAGTTTTTTGGAAGTTTATTTACTTACCGGATTGTGATTAAATAATATTTCATTTTATACGCCAGAGTGAAATATATGGCGCAAAACACCGCTCCTGTGCTGCCCGAACTGGACGATCTGGACCGCCGCATCCTGGAACAGCTGCAGATCGACTGCGCGCTGACCAACCAGGATCTGGCCGAACGCGTGCACGCCTCGCCCCCGACCTGCCTGCGGCGGGTGCGGCGGCTGGTCGACATCGGCGTGATCGACCGGCAGGTGGCGATCCTGGCCGCCGACAAGCTGGGCAGCACGCTGACAGCCATCGTCGAGATCACGCTGGACGTGCAGGCCGCCGAAAGCCTGGATGCATTCGAGCAGAGCATGCTGGCCGAGCCCGCCGTGCTGCAGTGCTACCGGGTGTCGCCCGGTCCGGATTTCGTGGTGATCGCGCAGGTGCGGGACATGCCGGCCTACCACGCGCTGGTGCACCGCGCCTTCACGGCGCAGGCCAATGTGCGCAATGTGCGCACGTTCTTCTCGGTGCACCGCGCCAAGTTCGAGACGCGGATCGCGGTGCGCGAGTAGCGGTGCGCGACTAGCGACGCAGGGATAGCACCCGCTCGAACTGCGCCAGATACCGGTTCCCCATCTTCTGCACGTCGTGCTCGTCGCGCACGTAGGCATAGGCGCGCTCGGTGACTTCCTGGCGGAAAGCGGCGTCGTCCAGGCAGCGCGCCATGCCGGCGGCCAGGGCCTGGTGGTCGCCCACGGCGCAGAGCACGCCGCGGCCGTCGGCCAGGCTTTCCTTGAGGCCGCCGGCGTCGGTGGACACCACCGGCACGCGCTGCAGGAAGGCGTCCAGCACGCTGCTGCCCAAGGCTTCTTCCTCGGAGCTCATGACGAACACGTCCAGCACGCTGTAGAAGTCTTCCACGCCCTTGCGAAAGCCGGCGAAGCGGTAGACGTCCTCGATGCCCAGCTTGCGGGCCTCGTCCTTGGCGGCCTGCTCCTGGCCGCCGCCGGCGCCGAAGTGCAGAAAGATGAAGTCGCGGCGCGTGCGCGCCAGCTCGGCGACGGCGCGCACCAGCGTGACCGGGTCCTTGTCCTGGATCAGCGCGGCCGAGGTCGCCATGACCTTGCGACCATCCAGCTGGAACTCGCTGACCAGCGCGGCGACGTTGTCGGCGTTGATCGCATGCGGTTCGACGGCGCTGCGGATGATGGCGGGCTCGATGCCGAGCCGGCGCGGCTCGCTCGCGGCCATCTCGCTGATGGCCACGAACAGATCGACGTGGCGCCACTTGAAGCCGGTCTTCCATTCCTCGTTCGGCTTGACCACGAAGGAGGTGCGGCGCGAGAAGGCCACCGGCCGGCGGTGCAGCCATTTGGTCAGCACGGCCCAGGTGACGGTATTGGCCGTCTGGGCATGGATGATGTCGTAGCGGCCGGCGCCGGCCAGGAAACGCAGCTGCGCGGGCACGTTGCGGCATTCGTGGACGGTGAATCCTTCCTGGCGCGCGCGCTCGGCCAGCGGGCCGCCCAGGCGGCACATCAGTTCGACCTCGTGGCCGGCCTTGCGGAAGGCGCGCATGCAGTAGAGCGTCTGCCGCTCGCCGCCGCGCCAGCCCTTCTCGAAGTTCAGCTGCAGGATCTTCATGCGCGGCCGATGCCCGAGTAATCGAAGCCCAGGGCGCGCACGTCGGCCGGCGTGTAGAGGTTGCGGCCGTCGATGATCAGCGGCGTCTTAAGCAGGGCCTTGACGCGATCGAAGTCGGGCGCGCGGAAGACCTTCCATTCGGTGGCGATCAGCAGCGCGTCGGCGCCGTCCAGCGCGTCGTACATGTCCTTGGCGAAGGTCACGCCGGGCTGGCCCACCAGCACGCGCGCGGCTTCGTGCATGGCCACCGGGTCATAGGCGCGCACTTCGGCGCCGCGACGGGTCAATTCCGCGATGGCGGTCAGGCTGGGCGCTTCGCGCATGTCGTCGGTATTGGGCTTGAAGGCCAGGCCCCACAGCGCGATCTTGCGGCCGCGCAGGTCTTCGCCGTAGCGCTGCGTCAGCTTCTCGGACAGGCGGAATTTCTGCGCGTGGTTGGCGGCCTCGGCGGCCTCGATGACGCGCATGGGCAGGCCGTGCTCGGCGGCGGTGTTGACCAGCGCCTGCACGTCCTTGGGAAAGCAGGAGCCGCCGTAGCCCGCGCCGGGATAGAGGAAGTGATAGCCGATGCGCGGATCCGCGCCGATGCCGCGCCGCACCTGCTCGACGTCCGCGCCCAGCGTCTCGGCCAGATTGGCCATCTCGTTCATGAAGGAGATGCGCGTGGCCAGCATGGCGTTGGCGGCGTACTTGGTCAGCTCGGCCGAGCGCACGTCCATCACCATGAGGCGGTCGTGGGTGCGCTGGAAGGGCTCGTAGATGCGGCGCATGACGCCGACGGTGTAGTCGTCGTCGGCGCCGACGATGACGCGGTCCGGACTCATGAAGTCGTTGATGGCCGCGCCTTCCTTGAGGAATTCCGGATTGGACGCGACCGTGAAGGGCAGGTCCACGCCGCGCGCGGCCAGCTCCTTGGCGATCACCGCGCGCACCTTGTCGGCGGTGCCGACGGGCACGGTGGACTTGTCCACGATGAGCTTGCGCGAGGTCATGTGGCGCGCAATGTTGAGGGCGGCGGCCAGCACGTATTTCAGGTCGGCAGAACCGTCCTCGCCCGGCGGCGTGCCGACGGCGATGAACTGCACGTCGCCGAAGGCCACGCTCTGCGCCACGTCGTCGGTGAAATGCAGCCGGCCGGCCTGCACGTTGCGGCGCACCAGATCTTCCAGGCCGGGCTCGTAGATGGGGATGCCGCCCTGGCGCAACAGCGCGATCTTGGCGGAATCCACGTCCAGGCACATGACGTCGTTGCCCATGTCGGCCAGGCATGCCCCCGACACCAACCCTACGTAACCGGTACCCACGACCGTGATCTTCATGCCCGAACGCCCTTCAAGAATTGGAAAACCGGCGCCGCGGTGGACAAGCCGGCGCCGGCCGCCATTATAGAAGCGCGGCCGGCCGGGACGCCGGCCCGGCGCGCCCCCCGGGGCTAGGTCGCCGCGGGCAGGGCCGCTAGGGCGTCCGCAGCCGGTTGAAGCGGATGGCGTTCACCGCCACCGCCAGCGCGGCGCAGACCGTGCCCAGCACCAGCGCCAGGCCGGGGCCATGGGCCGCGCTCAGGCTGAAGGCGATGGCGACCAGGGCGGTGCCGAAGCTCTGGCCGAACACCCGGGTAGTGGCTTGCAGGCCGCCGGCGGCGCCGCTGCGCGCGCGCGGCGCGGCAGACAGCATGGCGCGGTTGTTCGGCGTCTGGAAGAAGCCGAAGCCCAGGCCCGCCACGAACATGCCCGCCAGAATGGGGGCATTGGACACATGCGTGGGCAGCAGCGCCAGCCACAGCATGCCAGCCACCATGGTGGCGGCGCCGATGCCGCTCATGGTCGCGGGCGAATAGCGGTCGGACAGCCGGCCCGCCAACGGCGCGACCAGCGCCGTGCCGACCGGCCAGGCGCCCATCAGCATGCCGACTTCCAGGTACGGCCGGCCCAGCACCTGCTGGAAATAGAAGGGCAGCGACACGTAGGACGCCATCTGCGCGGCGAAGGTGCAGGCGGACGCGGCCACGGCATAGGCCAGCGGGCGAATGCGCAGCAGGTCCACCGGCACCAGCGGCGCGGTCTGGCCGCTGGCGCGGCGCATCAGCACGATGCCCAGCACGGCGGCGATGGCCACCAGGCCGATGCCGCGCAGCAGGTCCGCGCCCATCATGTCCACGCCCGAGATGAACACGCCCAGCGTGGCCATGCTGAGCAGCGCGCTGATGCCATCGAAGGCGACGTTGTTGCGCGGCACCTCCGGCAGGTGCCGCAGCCCCAGCATGGCCAGCACGCAGACGGGCAGGTTGACCGCGAAGATCCACGGCCACGGCGCCACCGACAGGATGGCCGAGCCGATGGTCGGCCCCAGCACTGACATCACCGCCACGGTGGTGGCGTTGATGCTGATGCCACGCCCCAGCATCTTTAGCGGATAGATATTGCGCACCAGGCCGCCGAACAGGCACATCAGCGTGGCCGCGCCCACGCCCTGGAACACGCGCGCCAGCGTCAGCTGCACGAGCGTGCCGGCCAGCGCGCAACCGAGCGAGGCCAGCGTGAACAGCACCAGTCCGAAGGTGAACATGCGCCGGAAACCGATGCGCTCGGCCAGCGCCGACAGCGGCAGCAGCATCGTCACCACCGCCAGGTTGTAGGCGTTGACGACCCAGACCGCCTGGGCCGGCGAGGATTGCAGATCGGCCGCGATGGTGGGCAGGGCCACGTTGGCGATGGTGGTGTCCAGCACCGACAGGCTGATGCCCGTCATCACCGTGGCCGCTGCCCAGTAGCGCCGGGGCGCCGGCAGGCCGTCCTGCGGCGAAGCGCCCGGCGTGCCGGTCGGCCCCTCGGTGGTCACGACTTCTTGGTCGGGCGTTGCCAACCATCGACGGTGAGCTGCTTGGCGCGCGAGACCGTCAGTTTGCCGGCCGGCGCGTCGCGCGTCAGCGTGGTGCCGGCGCCCAGCGTGGCGCCCTGGCCCACCCGCACCGGCGCGACCAGCTGCGTGTCCGAGCCGATGAAGGCGTCGTCCTCGATCACGGTGCGGTGCTTGTTGACGCCGTCGTAGTTGCAGGTGATGGTGCCCGCGCCCACGTTCACGCGCGCGCCGATCTCGGCGTCGCCGATGTAGGCCAGGTGATTGGCCTTGCTGTCGGCGCCCAGCACGCTCTTCTTGATCTCGACGAAGTTGCCGACGTGGCTGCGGTCGCCCAGCTCGGCGCCAGGACGCAGGCGGGCATAGGGGCCGACGCGCGCGTCGCGGCCCACCTGGGCGTCCTGCAGATGGCTGTAGGCCTCGATCTGCGTGCCGGCGCCGACGCTGACGTCGCGCAACACGCAATGCGGGCCCACGCGCACGCCGTCGGCCAGCGTGACCTCGCCTTCGAACACGCAACCCACGTCGATGAACACGTCGCGGCCGCAGCGCAGCGTGCCGCGCAGGTCGAAGCGCGCGGGGTCGGCCAGCGTGACGCCGGCTTCCAGCTGGCGGCGGGCCTGCTCGGCCTGCCAGCGGCGTTCCAGCTCGGCCTGTTGCACGCGGCTGTTCACGCCCAGCGTTTCCCAGGAAGCCGCCGGCTGGGCCGCGCCCACCGGCACGCCGTCGATCACGGCCAGACCGATCACGTCGGTCAGGTAGTACTCGCCCTGGGCGTTGTTGTTGTCGATGCGGGACAGCCAGTCCTTGAGCCGGGCGGTCGGCGCGGCCAGGATGCCGGTGTTGACTTCCTTGATGGCGCGCTCGGCCTCGGAGGCGTCCTTGTGCTCGACGATGCGGCAGACCTGGCCGGCGGCGTCGCGCACGATGCGGCCGTAGCCGGTGGAATCGTCCAGCACCTCGGTGAGCACGGCGGCGCCATCGCCGCGCGCGGCCAGCAGGCGGCGCAGCGTGTCGGGCTGCACCAGCGGCACGTCGCCGTACAGCACCAGCGTCACATCGTCCTTGCCGTCGCCCTCGAGCAGCAGCGGCACGGCTTGCTGCACGGCGTGGCCTGTGCCCTGCTGCGGCTGCTGCAACGCGAAGTGCAGGCCTTCCTGGCCGCCAAACGCCTGCTTGACGCGGTCGGCGCCGTGGCCGACCACCACCGTGATGCGGGCGGGCGCGAGTTCGCGCGCACTGGCCAGCACGTGCGCCAACATGGGCTTGCCGGCCAGCGTGTGCAGCACTTTGGGAAGGTCGGACTGCATGCGCTTGCCCAGTCCGGCGGCGAGAATCACTACATTGAGCATAGAGGTCTACTGTGTTGGAAAACGCAACGGCCCCGAGGAGCCGTTGCGCGTTGCGATTGAGGTCAGGGAGCCGGCGCTAGGCGGACGGCTTGGGTGCCGTCTTGCGAGCGGCGGGCTTGGCGCGGGCGGCGGCCTTCGAGGCCGGCTTGCCCGGCGCCTTGGCCGTGGACTTGGCCGCGGTCTTGGCGGCGGCCTTGGGCGCCGGCTTGTCGGCTTCGGATTCCACCTTGGACGGCGCGGCGGCCGGCATGGTCGCGGCGGTGGCGGCGGCGATCTGGCCGAATTGTTGCTGCAGCAGGTCCCACCAGGCCTTGGACGCCGACTGCGCCGCGGCGCCCATCTGTTCGCTCATGCCGGCAAAGGGCGGCGCGGCGTCCTGGGCGGCTGCCTCCGCCGGGGCAGCGTCGCCGGCGTGATCCTGAGCCGGACCTTTGCCGCCGTCCCTGGCCGCGTCGCCTGACGGCGCGGCCGCCTTGGCCTTGCCCGGCGCCGGTTTCAGGCCCAGCACCACTTCCAGCGGCGAGGCCGCGCCGCTGTCGCGCAAGGCGCCCAGGTCCATGCTGGCCGCGCTGTCGACGAAGGCGCGCAGCGTGTTGATGGTGGAGCGCTGCACTTCCATGCCCTGGATGGTGCTGCTGAGCATGGACAGGTTCATGCGCAGCCAGTTTTCGACCGAGCGCAGCTCGGCGATGCGGCGCTCCAGGTCCTCGACGTTCATGGGCGGAGCCATCGGCAGGCTGCTGGCCAGCCCGCCCGGCCCGGTCAGGCCGGCCCAGGCCTGGCGCATCATTTCCATGCTGGCCAGCAGGGGATTGCCGGACAGATCGGAATGCTGGCCCAAGCCCGGCAGGACGAACGGATTGCCGTGTTGATCGCTCATACCTGGTTTCCCCCTAAACAGATGGTTGCCACCGGCCGCCAGGCTCAGCCGGGCAGCAGTTGATTGTTTTCCACGCGGACGCGGTCGCCGGACGCAAACGCGAACGGCTGGGCGCTGCGGAATTGACGGGCGCTGCCGTCGCTCATGCGCACGGTCAGCTCGTAGTGCGTCACGGTTTGTTGCTGTCTGATATTACGCTCAACTTCACGGCCTGCCAAAGCGCCGCCCACGGCGCCCAGCACGGTCAGCGCGGTCTTGCCGTTGCCGCCGCCGAACTGGTTGCCGACCACGCCGCCCGCGACGCCGCCGGCGATGGTGCCGATCAGATGGTCGCTATTGTCGCGCACCGGCGCCTGGACCTGGCGCACGCTCTCGACCACGCCGCAACTTTGGCAGACGACCGGCGCGGCGGGGCGAGGCTGCGCCGGCGCGGCCGCCTGGGGACGCGGCGCGGCGGGCTGCCGAGCCGCAGGCTGCTGGCCAGGCGCGGGCGCCAGCGGCTGGGCGGGAATCTGGGGCGCGGGCGCCAGGTTGCCGCCTTCCGGGCCGGCCAGGGCCGCGCTCTCGGCGCTCAGGGCGTTGGGATTGGTATTGGCCGACGGCGTGGGCAGCCAGCCCATCACGGCCGCCACGCCCACCGTACACATGACGATCACGGCGACGGCGGCGGCGGCGACCAGGGGATGCAGGCCACGGCGCGCAACGCCGGTCTGGAGGGGAGTATTCATCACAGGTCTCCGAAATTACTAACCGGCTGTGGTATAGCACCCTGGCGCCGTATCGGCGTATTGCGATGGTGACGCTTCATTGCAGAACGGGCCTGCTGGACAGGGTCCGCCATTGATGGACAATAGGGGCATGGATTCCGTCACCTTGCCCCAGCTCGAACAGGCCATCAACTATTGGCGCAACCTCACGCCGTCCGCCGGCGAGGACCACCGGCTCTGCCCGGAGGCGTCGGCGTTGGCCACGCCCTATGCGCTGATGATCATGTCCCATCGCCGCGAGCTTCCCACCGTGGAACTCGACGAGCGCGCCCGCGCGGCGCTGCAGACCTGGGCAGCCGCCCTGAAGTGAACGTGAATGGCGCGGGCCGCCGCCGCGCGCGGCGATCGGATAGCCGCGCCCGGGGCCGTCGCCCGGCACTGGCCTGATCAGCCCTTGAGCAGCGCCTGAATGTCGTGCACCAGGGCGTCCACCCCGATGTTGTTGTTGGCCAGCACGCGCGATTCGCCCTTGCCGTCCAGCAGATAGAACGCGGCCGTGTGATCCATGGAATAGCCGCCGTCTTTGGTGGGCGCCTTGGCGTAATAGGCCTTGAACGAGGCCGCCGCCTTCTTCACCTGGTCCGGCGTGCCGGTCAGGCCCAGGAAGCGCGGGTCGAACGCGGTCACGTATTGTTTGAGGATATCGGGCGTGTCGCGCTCGGGATCCACCGTGATCAGCAGCACCTGCACGCGGTCGGCATCCGCGCCCAGCTTCTTCATGGCCTCGGCCAGCTCGGCCAGCGAGGTCGGGCAGACGTCGGGACACTGCGTGAAGCCGAAGAACGCCACCACCACCTTGCCCGAGAAATCCGACAGCTTGCGGGTCTTGCCGTTGTAGTCCACCAGCTCCATGCCCTGGCCGAGCCTGGTGCCGCTGATGTCGCTGCCCTTGAACTGGGGCGCGCTTTCACCGCAGGCGGCCAGCGCGGCGGCGAATGCGGCGGCCGCGCCCAGGCGCAGGGCCAGGCGGCGGGTGGCGGAAAACACGGACATGGACAACCTCCGGCAACGGTCAGCGCAACAGGCCGACCCAGTGATCCACCAGCAGCGCGCCGAACAGCAGCGCCAGGTACAGGATCGAGAAACGGAACATGCTGCGCGCCAGTTCGTCGCTGTATTCGCGATACAGGCGCCATGCATAGGACAGGAACATGCCGCCCAGCACCAGCGCGGCGGTCAGGTAGAGCACGCCGCTCATCAGGATGATGTAGGGCAGCAGCGTGGTGGCCAGCAGCGCCACGCTGTAGAGCAGGATGTGCAGGCGCGTGAACTGCTGGCCATGCGTGACCGGCAGCATGGGCAGGCCGGCCTTGGCGTAGTCGTGGTTGCGGTAAAGCGCCAGCGCCCAGAAATGCGGCGGCGTCCAGATGAAGATGATCAGCACCAGCACCCAGGCCTCGGCCGGCACGGAATCCGCCACGGCGGCCCAGCCCAGCGCGGGCGGCATGGCGCCCGACAGGCCGCCGATGACAATGTTCTGCGGCGTGCGCGGCTTGAGGATGACGGTATAGATGACGGCGTAGCCGACGAAGGTGGCGAAGGTCAGCCACATGGTGAGCGGATTGACCATGTGGTACAGCACGAACATGCCGGCGCCGCCCAACAGGCCCGACAGGCTCAGCACCTGGTAGGCGGAGATGGTGCCGCGCGCGGTCGCTCGCCTTGCGGTGCGCAGCATGCGGGCGTCGACCTCCTGCTCGATCAGACAGTTGATGGCGAAGGCGGCGGCGGCCAGCAGCCAGATGCCCAGCGTGCCGAACAGCACGCGTTGCATGTCGGGAATGCCGGGCGCGGCCAGGAACATGCCGATGACGGCGCAGAACACCGCAAGCTGCGTGACGCGCGGCTTGGTGAGCACGAGATACTGGCGGAGCAATCCGGATTGGGGAGCGGCAAGACTGGTCATGATGGCCCCTATTTTAAACGCGCGCCGAATTGGGGCCGTAGCCCCCCGCGGGCGCCCGTCCGGCGGTGGACAGACGCACCATCAATACCACCGCCGCCAGCGTCAGGCCGGCCGCCCCGCCATTGTGCAGCACCGCGATCAAAAGCGGCCACTGGAAGAAGATGGTGGTCAGCCCGGTCAGCAATTGCGCGCCCAGCAGCGCCAGCATCAGCGTGGCCGGTCCGCGCAGCCCGGCCTCGGCGCGCAGGCGCCAGGCCAGCACGCCCAGGTAGGCGAACACCACGAAGGCGAAATTGCGATGGACCCAGTGGATCGCGGTGAGCGCCGGCTGCGAGATCATTTCGCCGGACGGCAGCTCGCCCAGCCCCCGGATCACTGAATAGCCGCCGTGGAAATCCATCTCGGGCACCCACTGGCCATGGCACATGGGAAAGTCCATGCAGGCCAGCGCCGCGTAATTGGTGCTGACCCAGCCGCCCAGCGTGACCTGCGCCAGCAGCAGCGCGAAGCCGCCCGCGACCCAAGGCTTCCAGCGCGCGGCGGCGGCGGACAGGGCCAGGTGCGGACGCTCGCGCGCCGACAGCCAGGTCATCAGCGCCAGCACCGACAGGCCGAACACCAGATGCGCCGTGACCACGGCGGGCATCAGCTTGTGGGTCACGGTCCAGGCGCCGAAGGCGCCCTGCACGCAGACGGCCACCAGCGTGACGATGGCCAGCGCGGGCGAACGGCCCAGCTGGCGGCGGTAGCGCCAGGCCATGACCACGATGGCGATGATCAGCATGCCCAGGATGGCGCCGACGTAGCGATGGATCATCTCGATCCAGGCCTTGGACAGCGTGACCGGCCCGAAGGGCATGGCCTGCGTGGCCTCGTGGATGTCGCCCATCGCGCCCAACGGCGTGGCCTTGCCGTAGCAGCCGGGCCAGTCCGGGCAGCCCAATCCGGAATCGGTCAGGCGCACGAAGGCGCCGAACATGATCAGGTCCAGCGTCAGGAACCAGGTGAAGAAAACCAGCTTGCGGTAGCGAGCCTTGATGCGATCCATATCCATGTCGAAAAATCCGGTCAGCCGACCCGCGAGTTGTAGACCAGCTTGCTGACGTCCTTGCGCACCTTCACGCCGTCGGCGTCGGCCGGGTACTGCATCATCAGGTTGCCCAGCGGATCGATGATCCAGATGGGCGCGGCCAGCGCGGGCGCGGCCTGTTGCTGCTGGCCGGCGAGCAGGAAGCGGGCGAGCTGGCCGGGGTCGGCGCGCAACATGATAGTGCCCTTGTAGGCCTCCAGCACCTTGTCCGGCACCGGCGCGTCGTCGGTGATGAACCAGACCCGGGCCAGCCGGTCCACGTTCTTGCCCTGGCTGGCGTGGCTGTTGCGCGCGATGTAGAGCTTGCGGGCGCAGCTTTCCGGGCAGGCCGCGCCATCGGCGGCCACCAGCAGCCATTTACCCTTCAGTGTCCGCAGGTCGAAGGGTTGGCCGTCCAGCGTGGTCAGCGTCAATTCACCGGCGGCGGGCATGGGACGCTGCGGCGTCACCAGCGTGCCGTAGTGGCTGGCGTCGTCCGGCCACCATTGCGGGTTGTAGTAGACGACGAAGGCCGCCACGATGGGCGCCAACGTGCACAGGAACACCAGCACCAGCGGCAGCCGGGAGCGCTTGCGGGCGGCGGGGACGGAGGTAGCGGAAGTTTCGCGGGCCACTATGTATCCTGTTATGCGGTTGCGCGGTGCGCCGGGAACGTTGCTGCGGGCTTGCGGTGTTGCGGGAATTCAAGACGACGTTGCTGCGGGCTTGCCGTGTCCGCGCGGCGGCTCAGCCCCCGAGGCCGGCCTGCTCGCGCTGGCGCTGACGCATGCGCTTGAGCGCGCCCGCCATCACCACCAGCCAGGCGATCGCCGCGAACAGCGCGAAGGAAAACCATTGCACGGCGTAGAAGGTGTTTTTCTGGAAATCCACCGAAGGTTGCGGCCAGTCGTGCACCAGCCCGTCGTCGTGGCGGCCGTCGCCGAACTGGCTCAGCACCGTGGGCAGCAGCTTGAGCCCGGTGGCCCGCGCGTAGGCGTCCAGCTCCAGGTTCTGCACCTGCGGCACAACGCCGCCCGGCGCCGGCAGCGCCACCGGCAGGCCGGACTTCGCATCGCCGCCCAGCGACCACAGCTCGAACAGGCGCGGCACGCGCGCGGACAGCTCGCCGCGCACGGCCTGCTCGCCCGGCGGGGTCGCCGGCACCTCGGGCTGGCCCTGCATCACGCGCGGGATCCAGCCGCGCAGCACCAGCAGGGCCTGGCGCGAGCCGCCGTCCAGCAGCAAGGGCGTGGCCAGCCAGTAACCGGGCTTGCCGTCCAGGTTGCGGTTGTCCAGCAGTACACTGAACTGGGGCAGCCACTGGCCGCTGGCCTCGGCCACGCGCCACGGCGCCATCTCGTGCGCCGGCGTCGCGGCGCTCAAGGGCAGCGGGGCCTGCTTGCGGCCGGCCTCGATCGCGGCCAGAATGGCGCGTCGCTCGTCGGCCCGGCGCAGTTGCCACTGTCCCAGCGATACGAGTATGACCACGGAGATGCCCAGCAGCAGCAAGGCGGCTACCGTGTAGCGGGTGGAATGCGGTCGAGCCATGTGTTCGTGATTGAATCTGATTTGTCCGGAGACCCAAATGCGTGTTTTCGTGGTGCTGGCCTTTATCGGCATCCTCGCCAGCCTGGCGTCCGCCCTGGTCTATCTGATGCGGGACAAAGGTACCACCAACCGCACCGTCAATGCGCTCACCGTGCGCATCGGGCTGTCCGTCGCGCTGTTCCTGTTCGTGCTGTTCGCCCATCACATGGGCTGGATCGAAAGCACCGGCATCAGATAGGCCCCGCCGGCAGGAGTTCCCGCGCCGGCCCTGACCCCTGAAAACGCAAGGGCCCGGCCAGACTGGCCGGGCCCTTGCCGTTGAAGACCCGCGGCCGCGGGCCGGAGCCCGCGCGCGGCGATCACATCCAGTAGACGAACAGGTACAGGCCCAGCCACACCACGTCGACGAAGTGCCAGTACCAGGCCGCGCCCTCGAAGCCGAAGTGATGGTCGGCCGTGAAGTGGCCGCGGATCAGGCGAATCAGGATCACGGTCAGCATGGTGGCGCCCAGCAGCACGTGGAAGCCGTGGAAGCCCGTCAGCATGTAGAACAGCGAGCCGTAGGCGCCCGAGTTGAACTTCAGGTTCAGCTCGGTATAGGCATGATGGTATTCCGCCGCCTGGCAGGCCACGAAGATGAAGCCCAGCACCACGGTGGCCAGCAGCCAGAAGATGGTCTTGCCGCGATGGTTCTCACGCAGCGCGTGGTGGGCGATGGTCAGCGTCACGCCCGAACTCAGCAGCAGCGCGGTGTTGATCGTGGGCAACCAGAACGGGCCGACGGTCTGGAAGTGCTCGACCACGCCAGCCGGGCCGAAATTCGGCCAGACCGCCTGGAAGTCCGGCCACAGCATCAGCTTGTGATCCAGGTCGCCCAGCCATGGCGTGGTGATCGTGCGCACGTACCACAACGCGCCGAAGAAGCCGGCGAAGAACATGACCTCCGAGAAGATGAACCAGCTCATCCCCCAGCGGTAGGAATTGTCGATGCGCTTGCTGTTCAGGCCGGCCTCGGACTCGCGGATGGCGTCGCCGAACCAGTAGTACAGGATCACGATCAGGGACAGGAAACCCGCCAGCACCAGCCACTTGCCCCAGCTGACGGAATTGATCCAGGCGGCGGCGCCCAGGCCCATGAGCAGCAGCGCGGCGGCCGTGCGCACGGGGTGACCCGAATCTGCGGGCACGTAGTAGTAGGGTGCCTCTTTGTGAACCGAGTGGCTTGCACTCATGGTTTTCTCCCTGGTACAGATCAGATGGTTCGAATTGCTTCAGGAATCGTTGCCGTCAGGTCAGGCTCGAGACTGCCCAACGCACGATCAATATCAGTACGCCCACGAATACCGCTCCGGCCAGCAACCCGGCCACGATCACGTGTACCGGGTTGAGCCTGGCGCTGTCTTCCTGGTAGCCCGCGCCCTTGCGCACGCCGAACAACCCCCAGCCCACGGCTTTCAGCGTCTGCAGAAAGCTCAGCTTGCGTTGGGAGGCGTCGCGCAGGTCGTCGCTCATGGGACCGCCTAGCGCAGCGCCACGCCCGTGAGCAGCGACGAGCCGCGCAAC
The DNA here is from genome assembly GCF_043119405.1 of Achromobacter sp. 413638. Classification (NCBI taxonomy): domain Bacteria; kingdom Pseudomonadati; phylum Pseudomonadota; class Betaproteobacteria; order Burkholderiales; family Alcaligenaceae; genus Achromobacter; species Achromobacter sp. 413638. The sequence continues at coordinate 12,078 of NZ_JBICCO010000027.1, read as the reverse complement.
AGGGTCCACGCGAACACGGCGGCGACGAACACCACCAATATCAGTCCTGCGATCCGGTTGCGACGGCGCTGCTCTGGAGTCATGGCTCTGCTACCTGAAAACGTTGCGGCTTACTTCACTTCGGGCGGAGTTTCGAAGGTGTGGAAGGGGGCCGGCGACGGCACCGTCCATTCCAGGCCTTCGGCGCCTTCCCAGGGGCTGGCGGGCGCGGGCTCGCCGCGGCCGCGATAGCAACGGATCACCGTCCACAGGAAGATCAGCTGCGACAGGCCGAACCAGAACGCGCCGATGGTGGCGATCTGGTGGAAGGTCGTGAACTGCGCGGCGTAGTCGGCATAGCGGCGCGGCATGCCGGCCAGGCCCAGGAAGTGCATCGGGAAGAACGTGACGTTGAACGAGATCAGCGTCGACCAGAAGTGCAGCTTGCCCAGCTTTTCGCTGTACATGCGGCCCGACCACTTGGGCAGCCAGTAGTAGGCGCCGGCGAACAGGGCGAACAGTGAACCAGCCACCAGCACGTAGTGGAAGTGCGCCACCACGTAATAGGTATCGTGCACCTGGATGTCGATGGGCGCCACCGACAGGATCAGGCCGGTGAAGCCGCCCATGGTGAACACGAAGATGAAGCCGATCGAGAACAGCATCGGCGTCTCGAAGGTCATCGAGCCGCGCCACATGGTGGCGACCCAGTTGAACACCTTCACGCCGGTCGGGATCGAGATCAGCATGGTGGCGTACATGAAGTACAGCTGGCCCGTCACCGGCATGCCGGTGGTGAACATGTGGTGCGCCCAGACGATGAACGACAGCACGGCGATGGCGGCGGTCGCGTACACCATCGAGGCGTAGCCGAACAGCTTCTTGCGGGCGAAGGCGGGCACGATGGCGGACACGATGCCAAAGCCCGGCAGGATCATGATGTAGACCTCGGGATGCCCGAAGAACCAGAACACGTGCTGGTACAGCACCGGGTCGCCGCCGGCGGCGGCGTTGAAGAAGCCGGTGCCGAAGTGGCGGTCGGTCAGCACCATGGTGATGGCGGCGGCCAGCACCGGCATCACGGCCAGCAGCAGGAAGGCTGTGATCAGCCAGGTCCAGCAGAACAGCGGCATCTTCATCAGCGTCATGCCGGGCGCGCGCATGTTCAGCACGGTGACGATGATGTTGATCGCGCCCATGATGGAGGACGCGCCCATGATGTGCATGGCGAAGATGGCCAAGTCCATGCCCGGGCCCATCTGCAGCGACAGCGGGGCGTACAGCGTCCAGCCGGCGGCGGTGGCGCCGCCCGGCACGAAGAACGAGGCCGTCAGCATGATGGCGGCCACGGGCAGCAGCCAGAAGCTGAAGTTGTTCATGCGGGCGAACGCCATGTCCGAGGCGCCGATCTGCATGGGGATCATCCAGTTCGCGAAGCCCACGAAGGCCGGCATGATGGCGCCGAACACCATGATGAGGCCATGCATGGTGGTGAACTGGTTGAACAGTTCGGGCCGGAAGAACTGCAGGCCCGGCTCGAACAGCTCGGTGCGCAGCAGCAGGGCCAGCGTCCCGCCCTCCAGCAACATGAAGAACGAGAAGATGAGGTACATCGTCCCGATGTCTTTGTGGTTCGTGGCGAAAAGCCAGCGACGCCAGCCCGTCGGCATGGCGTGGTGGTGGTCATCGTGACCGTGGCCCGGGGACACGTGGTCTACAGTGACGCTGCTCATGATGGACTCCTTCCTGCTGAGTGCCGCCCCCGCCAGGCGGGGACGTCAGGGTATCTCGACTAAACGGAAAGCGGTTCAGACCGCGAGGGAAACAGCGACGGCGCGCGCATCAGCGCCCGGCCGTCACGTCCTTCGGTTGAACCGTCGGGTCCTGCCCCTTGCCGGCGTTGCTCCAGGCATGGCGCGTATAGCTGATGACCGCTGCGATTTCGACATCGTTGAGCTGGCCGCCGAACGCCGCCATGGCGGTGCCCGGCTTGCCCTTCAGCACGGTGTTGATCTGGGCCGCCTTGGGGCCCAGCACAACCTTGTCTCCGTCGAGCGCGGGGAAGCTGCCCGGGATGCCCTTGCCGTTGGCCTGGTGACAGGCCACGCAATTGGCGGCGAAAACCTTTTCGCCACGGGCAACCAGTTCGGCTTCCGTCCACTCCTTGTTGGGATCGTCGGCCGAGGCCGCCATCCTCTTTTTCTGGTCTTCAACCCACTTATCGTAGTCCGCCTGCGCCAGGACTTCCACGACGATGGGCATGAAGGCGTGATCCTTGCCGCACAGCTCGGCGCACTGGCCACGGTAGATGCCGGGCTGTTCGGCGCGGAACCAGGCGTCGCGCAGGAAGCCCGGGATGGCGTCCTGCTTGACGCCGAAGTCGGGGATCATCCAGGAGTGGATCACGTCGGCGGCGGTCAGCACGACGCGGACCTTCTTGTCGACGGGCACAACCATGTGGTTGTCCACTTCCATCAGGTAGAACTGGCCCTTGGGCTCGCGGTTCTCGATCTGGGCGCGCGGCGTCGACAGCGTGGAGAGGAACTTGACGCCGGCAGCGGAGCCGTCGAGGTACTCGTAGCCCCATTTCCATTGATAGCCGGTGACCTTGACGGTCAGGTCGGCGCTGGATGTGTCTTTCATGGCGACCACCGTCTTGGTGGCCGGCAGGGCCATCGCAATGACGATGATGAAGGGAATGACGGTCCAGGCGACTTCCACGCCGAGGTGCTCGTGGAAGGTGGCGGCCTTGTGGCCGCGGGATTTGCGGTGCGCCCAGATGGAGTAGAACATCACTCCGAAGACGCCGATGAAGATCACGATACAGATCGTGAGCAGCATCCAGTGCAGCCACATGACATCGCGCGCGATCTGAGTCACGCCTTCGTGCAGGTTCAGCTGATTGACCTTCGGGCCGCCGGGCATGTCTTGCACCTGAGCACCCGCCATGCCGCCAATCAGCATGGCACAAGCCCCCAGTATCCCTCTCCACTTCTTCATGCTTACCTCGAAACACGGCGCAAGGGCCGCTGTCGCCTCGTGGCACGAATGTCACTGCAACAGGACTACGCGCGATTATTAGATGGCAAGGATCGGCAGGGAGAGATGCTGCGGCCCCGCGTTCCCACTCGAATCATAAAGAAACTGGCGGATTATAGCGGACGCGCAAACAGATGTAATTTAATCCCCTTGATTTCGTTGGACCCGCCCCCATGGCCGCGCCGCGAGGCCGCGCGGGCCAGTGGCATAAAATCAGCCGCACCTTCATCCAAGACGGTTCCGAGATGCACAAGCAGTTGCCCGACCTGTATGCCGCGCTGCGCGCCCGCGCGCAGGAACTCCCGCCCGACGGGGCGCACGCCTTGTATATAGCGGGGCGTCGCTGCGGCTGGGCCACGCACGCCGCGGCCGACGCGCTGCAAGGCGCCGACCATGTCGAAACGGACCACGACAGCGTGCGGATCGGCGAGGGCATGACCCCCGGCCCCGAGCTGGACGCGGTGCTGGAACGGGCCGCGATACTGTTGCGCGATGCCAACTGCCTGCGCGGCTGGCGCGACGAACTGCTGGACGTGGTCGCCGGCGAAGACAAGCTGGGCGTGATGGAGCGCACCGCGCTGCGGCCCTTCGGCCTGCCGACCAAGGCCGTGCACCTGAACGCCTGGACGCCCGACGGCCGGCTGTGGGTGGCGCGCCGCGCCCTGAGCAAATCAACGGATCCCGGTATGTGGGACACCCTGGTCGGCGGACTGGCCGGCAGCGGCGAAGACCTGGAAGCCGCGCTGGTGCGCGAGTGCGGCGAGGAAGCCGGCCTGGACGAGCCGGACCTGATCAACCGCACGCCGCTGCGCACCATCCTGCGCATCCACCGCCGCCTGCCCGAGGGCTATCAGGTCGAAGACGTGCTGACCAGCACCTGCGTGCTGGCGGCCGACGCCAGCCCCGTCAACCGCGACGGCGAGGTGATGGAAATCCGCGCCATCGAAGTGGCCGAGGCGGTGCGCCTGCTGGCCGAAGGCGAGTTCACGCTGGAAGCGGCCCTGGTCATCGCGGAGGACATTCTGCGCCGCCAGGCGGCCGGCGAAATCCCGGCCTGAGCCGGGGCTGACGCCGGGGCCGGCCCTGACTCAGCGTGATTGCAGGCCGGGTTCGCCCGGCGTCGCGCCACTCTGTGCGGACCGGTCGGTGGCCTGCCGCGCGTCTTCCGCGCCATCGACCTGCCGAACCACGACAGCCTCGCTTCCGATCGCGCGCGCGTCCTTGGCTGTCACGTCCTTTGCCTCGTCCTTCGTCGCGACTTTCGCCGCCGCTTCCTCGCGCCGCTCCTCGCCCGCCGCCTCGGCGGCTTCGGCGGCCGCCGCCGCGCTGGGCGCCGGGACGGGCGCGGCCACGGGCGTCGCCGCCGCCTCGGCCTGCGAGGCCTGCGAGAACTGCTTCCACACCTCGATCGCGCGCAGGCGCTGCTTGGCCACGACCTGGATGCGCTCGCGCAGGTGTTCGTCGCGCGCCAACAGGGCATGGAAATCGCGCGAGGACAGCATCAGCAGCTTGCAATAGCCCAGCGAGGTCACGTCGGGCGCGATCTGCTGCTCGCCCAGCAGGCCGAGTTCGCCGAAGAACTCGCCGCTGCCCAGCTCGATCATGGTGTTGTCCGGCAGGTGCACGGCCACGGCGCCCGAAGCCACGAAGCACATTTCCTCGCCATGGCGGCCCTTGGTCAGCACGCGCTGGTCCGGCAACGCCAGCCTCGGCTTGAGCAGCTTGCTGATGGCGCGCAGCGAATCGGCCGACAAGCCTTCGAACAGGGGCACGCGCTTGATCAGGTCGGCCGCGCTCAGCTCGATGTCCAGCGGCGGGTGCCGGTCGATGTGCGACCAGCGGCTCTGCAGTTGCGACATCAGGTCGGCGTACACCTCGCCGCTGATCAGGAACTGCTCCAGCATGTCGCGGTAGCGGATGCGCTCGAGCTCGCGCGCCACGCGGCCCAGGTAGCTCTCCTGCAGCCATTGCGCGTACTGGGGATATTGCAGGTTCAGCGCCTGCATGGCGTTCTCGATCAGGTCCAGCCGGCGCTGGTGCAGCGATACGATGCGCAGCGTGGCCTCTTCGCCCAGCAGCGGCGTGATCTGCTCGCGGGTGAACAGGATCAGGCGCTGCGCCACTGAACGCTTGCTCATCAGGTTGGCGAAACGCTGCCCCAGTTCATGCGCCAGCCAGCCCTGGAAACCGAACAGATAGTGCACGCGCAGGGCCAGCCGGAAGCCGGTCGAATAGCGCACGTCGGCCACGATGGCATTCTCGAAGCCCTCCACGCCGCCGAGGCGGATGGCGTCCTCCAGCCGCTCGGCCCGCGCCAGCAGCGATTCGGCCATGCGCCAGTCCACGATCTGCGCCTTCAGGATGTCGAAGAACATTTCCTCTTCGCGCTGCGCCACGATCGCCAGGCCGACGGCCACGCGCTGCTCGTCGCTCATCTGGCCCACCTGGCCGTCGTGCACGCTGGCCAGGCTGGCGTCGAACACCGCGCGGATGCGATCGCGCACCTCGCTGCCGATGTGCTCGGTCTTGGCCAGATCGTCGGTCTTGCCCTGCAGGTCTTCCAGCGCCACGGCCAGCGCCTGATTGCGGATGGTGCGCTCCACGGGCGACAGCTGGTTCAGCCCCAGCATGCGGATCAGCGGGCGCAGGCTGATGCCGTTGACGAACAGGGTGATCAGCACGAAGGCCGTGGTGGCCACGGCGATGAACTGGCGCGCCTCTTCGGGCACGCCGGTCTGCTCGGTCACGGCCAGCGCCAGCGCCAGCGACACGGCGCCGCGCAGTCCGCCCCACAGCATCACGACCTTGTAGGGCCGGCTCACCTTGGTGCCCAGCCGCGTCAGCCCCAATAGCGGCAGCAGGCCGAACACCACGATGGCGCGCGCCGCCAGCGTGGCCACGAACAGCACCGCCACCAGCGCCAGTTCCTGCCAATCGGCCGCGGCCATCAGCTTGGGAATCAGCATGGCCGCGAACAGGAAGATCAGCGAATTGGCCCAGAAGCCGAACTGTTCCCAGGCGCTGGACAGGTACTCGAAGGTGGTCGGCGACATGCGGGTGCGGCCGGTGGACCCCACCACCAGCCCGGCGATCACCGTGGCCACCACGCCGGAAACGTTCAGATAGTGCTCGGAGATGAAGAAGGACAGATAGGCCAGCGTCAGCGTCAGCGTGATCTCGGCGGTGGGGAAGCCGCGCAGCCAGGCGAACAGGAAACAGGCCAGCCGCCCCATGGCGAAACCGGCCACGCCGCCACCGATGAAGTGCACCACGAAATCATTGAACACGCCGCTAACGCTGAGTTCGCCATGGCCGCCCAGCACGGAGTACAGGGCGATGGACGCGGCGTCGTTGAACAGGCTCTCGCCTTCGACCAGCGTGGTCAGGCGCTTGGGCGCGCCCACTTCGCGGAAAATGCCCACCACGGCCACCGGATCGGTGGTGGCGACGATGGCGCCCAGCAGCAGGCAGACCACCAGCCCGTAGGACGAGATGGCATCGAGCGTGACGCCCACCACCAGCGTGCACACCACCACGGCCACGATGGCCATCATGAGAATGGGGCCGATGTCGTCCATCAACCGGCGCACGTTCATGGACAGCGCGGTCTCGAACAGCAGCACCGGCAGGAACACCATCAGGAAGGTCTCGGACGAGATCTCGAAGCGTTCCAGGGAATCCAGGAAATCGCCGATCCAGCTGGGCGCCCAGCCATGCAGGTGGATGACGATGCCGAGCAGACAGCCGACGATGGCCAGCAGCACCGAATAGGGCAGCTTGAGGCGGCCGGCCAGCGGCGGCATGAAGCAGACCAGCGTGAGCAGGCCCGCCAGGCCGAATACGAGAAAACCGACATCCATGTAAAGCCGCGTCCAGATCGTGAGGCGTGTGCGAAGTTTGACAAGAATAGCGGTTTTTCCGGGCCGTTCCGTCAGGCAGTTCACGCTTGCTCACGATTGAGCGGTCCGGAGGCGACACCATCGCGCGCGCGGACGCCGGTTTTTGGATAATGTAGAGCCGTGCCAACTACGCAGGAGCGGCCCTTGGTCCGCACTCAGTCCCAAGCGCCGCGCGACGGCGCGCCCGCCTTGCTTGTGCAGCTCACCGACTGCCATCTGTTCGGCGAGGCCGAAACGTCAATGCTCGGCGTGAACACCGACGCCAGCCTGCGCGCGGTGCTCGGCCAGATCGAGGCCGACCACAAGCGTCCCGACCTGGTCCTGGCCACGGGCGACCTTTCCCAGGACGGCGAGGTGGCGGCCTACCAACGCCTGGCCGGCATGCTGCAGGCCAGCCCGGCGCTGGCCGGCGCCCGCATCCGCTGCCTGCCCGGCAACCATGACGCGCCCGACACGCTGCGCCGCGCGTTGCCCGCCTGGAGCGAGCCGGTGACCGACGTGGGCGCGTGGCGCGTCATCTGCCTGGACACCACCGTGCCCGGCTCCAACGGCGGACACCTGCCCGACAGCCAGCTCGACCTGCTGGAAAGCGCGCTGGCCGAGGCGCCGGAACGGCCCGCGCTGGTCGCCACGCATCACAACGCCATGCCGATCACGCACTGGCACGACACCATGATGATCGACAACCCGCAACGCCTGTTCCAGCTGCTGGCGCGCTGGCCGCAGGCGCGCGTGCTGCTGTGGGGCCACGTGCATCATGAATTCGATCGTCGCCGGCACAATCTGCGCATCCTGGCCACGCCCTCGACCTGCTTCCAGTTCAGCGTGCGCGACGGCCGGCACGTGGTCGACGGCAAGGCGCCGGGCTACCGATGGATCAAGCTGTACAAGGATGGTTCGCTGGCGACCGGCGTGCGGCGGGTGCAGGAACCTGCCGTGAACGCCGCCGAGGCTGCGCGGGCCGCCTGAAGAACGCCGACCGCCGCCCATGACGCACCGCCTGGTGGGGCGATCCGTGCGCGGCTGCGAATCACGCGCGCAAAAAAAATCGGGGCACCGGTATATACAGGTGCCCCGCAAGCATCCGTCTCATAGGGGAGGGGAAAGAGGAGAAGCCGAGACGGATGACAAGACTGCTAACCGGAGTTCGCGGTCTACATGAAGTTAGGCGCGACCCACCCGATTAAGTTTCGGCAATCTGGTGAAATTCCTTAGCGAAGTTGTATCAATTTATTGATGCAACGATGACCATAGATATCAGGCGCAGACTCGCGCGATGGCTCGCTATCGGCTTGCCGCAAAAGCAAAGGGCCGCTTGCGCGGCCCCGGGCTTGTCTGGCATTGCGGCTTCAGGCAGCCAGCGTGCCGCGCATCTTCTTCAGCGCGGCGGCCTCGATCTGGCGGATGCGCTCGGCCGACACGCCGAACTCCTGCGCCAGCTCATGTAGCGTGGCGCCGCCGTCGTCCTGCAGCCAGCGCGCCTCGACGATGCGGCGCGAGCGCGGATCCAGCGCATCGAGCGCGCCATTCAGACCAGCGCTCTGCATGTGGTCGCGCGCGGCGCGTTCCAGCACTCGGGTCGGCTCCTGGCGGCCTTCGTCGGACAGATAGGCGATGGGCGCGTAGCTGTCATCGTCATCGTCCTGGTTTTCGAGCGACATGTCGCGGCCGGACATGCGCACTTCCATTTCGCTGACGTCCTCGCGGCGAACGTTCAATTCCTGCGCGATATGGTCGACCTGTTCCGGGTCCAGCGTCTGGCCGTCCGGGCGCATGCTGCGCAGGTTGAAGAACAGTTTGCGCTGCGCCTTGGTGGTGGCGACCTTGACCAGGCGCCAGTTGCGAATGATGTATTCGTGGATCTCGGCCTTGATCCAGTGCACGGCGAAGGACACCAGGCGCACGCCGCGCTCGGGGTCGAAACGCTTGACGGCCTTCATCAAGCCGACGTTGCCTTCCTGGATCAGGTCAGCATGCGGCAGGCCGTAGCCGAGATACTGGCGCGCCACGGAAACCACCAGGCGCAGGTGCGACAGCACCAGCTCGCGGGCGGCGGACAGGTCTTCCTGGTCGCGCAGGCGACGGCCCAGCTCGGTTTCGCGCTCGGCCGACAGCACCGGCAGGCGGTTCACGGCCGAAATGTACGCGTCGATCGTGCCCAGCGCGCCCGGATTGGCGATGGCCAACGCCAGGGCGTTGCCGGAAGCGGCCAACGAGGTACTGGGTTGCTTCATGGCGGAGGTCTCCGGAAAGCTCAGGGAAAGCGACATGGATTCGATCTTAGCACTCTGGTTGTGGGAGTGCTAATTCGACTATTGCGGCGCGTCAAAGTTTCGCTCCCGTTGACGCGACCCCATTTATTTTTGCAGGCGAACGTCGCGAGGGACGTCCGCCCGCCCGTGGCGACCGGGGGCAAGCTCAGTCTCACCAGCCCAGGCGCTTGAGCCCTTCCTCCGTGGCCTGTCCGTCCGGGCGGGCGAACAGCGCGCCCCGGGGATCCAGGAAGACCTGGTAGCGGGCCCCGTCGAACAAGGGCATGTAGGCGCCGCTGCCGAACTGCACATCGACGAACGGAAACCAGTTCGGGAAGCTCTTCTTCAACGAGCCCAGGTCGGGCGCCGGCCAGTCGTCCAGCGAGTGGACCGAGCGCGTGGCGGCAGCTTCGCGCGCGGCGTCGCCATAGCGGCCGGACAGCCGTTCCAGCCGGTACAACGGCGGCACGCCCGCCATCAGGGCAGGCAGCTTCCAGCGCACCACGCGGGCGTCGATCTGCCACTGATCGCCATACAGTACATATTGCTTCTCGCCGATGCCAGGCGCGCTCGCGCGCACCTGGAACTGGCCGTCACCCTGTTGGCGGACTTCGAGACGCGCGACGGGCGCGTCCGTGGTCAGGCGGAAGAACTGCACCAGCGACAGGGCCAACAGGCCCGACACGCAGCCCAGCGCCACCAGCATCAGCCCGAACAGGCGCCGCACCGGCCGGAACTGGAAGAGGCGGCGACCGCGCTCATCTTTCGGGCCGCCCCGGCCCAGCAGCATGAACAGGCCCGGCAGCAGGACCACGACGGCGCCCAGCAGGATCCAGGCGAAGGGAGCGAAACCGTTGATCAAATCAGGCGTTCCTCATCAGGACAAGAACGCCGCGCACCGGGCGCGGCGCCGGCCTGCGGCGGCAGGCCGACCAGTATAGAAGCGCGGTTTCAGGCCGCCGGCTTTCCAAGCTGCTCGACGTGAAACCGGATGTGATCCTCGATGAAGGTGGAGATGAAGTAATAGCCGTGGTCGTAGCCCTCGTGGCGGCGCAGCGTCAACGGCTGACCGGCCTGGGCGCAGGCGGCTTCGAACACCTCGGGATACAACTGTTCGGCCAGGAACTGATCGGCCTGGCCCTGATCGACCAGGATGCCGCCGGGGAAAGGCTGGCGCAGCCGCGCCATCAGCGCCGACGCGTCATAAGCGGCCCAGGCCGGGACGTCGTCGCCCAGATAGGCGCCGAACGCCTTCTTGCCCCAGGGGCAGCGGCTGGGCGCGGCGATCGGCGCGAAGGCCGAGACCGAGCGGTACTTGCCCGGGTTGCGCAAGGCCAGCACCAGCGCGCCATGGCCGCCCATGGAATGGCCGAAGATGCCGGCGCGCCCGGCGTCGCCGGGCAATTCGCCGCCCGTGGCGATGGCGTGCAGCTCGCGGGTGACGTAGCTGTCCATGCGGTAGTGGCGGCTCCAGGCGGGCATGGTGGCGTCCAGATAGAAGCCCGCGCCAGTGCCCAAGTCCCAGCTTTCGTCCTCGCCCGGCACGTTGGCGCCGCGCGGACTGGTGTCCGGCGCCACCAGCATCACGCCCAGTTCGGCGGCGACGCGCTGCGCGCCGGCCTTGATCATGAAGGTTTCCTCGGTGCAGGTCAGCCCGGCCAGGTAGAACAGCACCGGCACCGGGCCTTGTTCGGCCTGCGGCGGCACGAAGACGGAAAAGCGCATCGGCAGGCCGATCTCCGCCGAGTCGTGGCGGTAATAGCGCTGCGAGCCGCCGAAGCAGCGATGCTGGGAAATGAGTTCCAAGGCGGCGGCCATGCGGGAGTCCTCCGGAATCGGGTTGAAAGATGCGCCCTGACTTGCGGGCCGGGGAAGGGGGGGAGTGGACGGGCCGGATAGCGGCGTGGACATCCTTAGGGATTAGGGTATATCCACGGTACGACGTTCCGTCGCCAAATGTTAACCTGCGCCTCACGGACGACCGGCATCTGGTTTGTCCCCAGGCTGTGCTCGTTTACGCGGGCTTGCCGCCCGGAACGGGCGGCGCGGTCTGGGTACGAACCATTGCAAAAAATCCCGGCTTCCGTGCCCAGTTTGTGATCAGGGGGCTTGACCGGCGGCCACCGTGGCACTATTTATATACGTGAGAGAAGACATCCCGTTCTTCCGGATGCGCAAGCGCTGACACTATGGCACGTCTGCCCCGCCTGTACGCCCCCGGGCTGCCCCAATTGGTGCAAGCCAATTTCATCCAGCCCCTGGCAGCGCCGTCGCAACCCGCGCCGGCCGATATCCTGAATCAGCTGGCCACCTGGCTGGGCGAGTCCGCCCAACGCCACCGGGTGTCGGTGCACGCCTGGCTGCTCGCCAACGATCGCATCCTGCTGCTGGCCACGCCCGCCGACGAGGAAGGCTTGCCGCGCCTGATGCAGACGCTGGGCCGCAACCTCGCGGCGCGCCTGCGCGGCGGCCGCGTCTTCGCGGGCCGCTACCGCTCCGCGCTGCTCGAGCCCGGCGCCTGGGTCCTGCCCTCGCAGGTCTGGCTGGAAACCTATCCGGTGCGCAGCGGCGCGTCGCAGGATCCCGATTCCTGGCCCTGGTCCTCGGCCAGCAGCCATACCGGCAACACCAGCGCGCCGCCCGCGCAATGGCAGTCGGACCACGCCGATTACTGGGCCTGCGGCAATACGCCGTTCGACCGCCAGGCCAACTACCGCAAGCGCCTGCAGGACGGCCTGTCGCGCGAGGAATCCCAACGCATCGACCAGGCGGTGTCTGGCCAGTGGGCGCTGGGCGGCCCCGGCTTCATCGCCAGCCTGGCCCACACCGCCAGCCGCCGGGTCGCGCCGGGACAGGGGGGGGGGGGGCGCGCGCCACCCGACCCCCCCCCCCCCCCCCCCCCCCCCCCA